>CADBND010000133.1 GCA_902795875.1 uncultured Erysipelotrichaceae bacterium | reverse complement strand
CAGGTTCCCGCATCAGTTCTCCGGCGGTCAGAGACAGCGTGTCGGCATCGCCAGAGCACTGGTCATGAATCCGAAACTCGTCATCGCTGATGAGTGTATCTCGGCACTCGACGTTTCCATTCAGGCACAGGTCGTCAACCTGATGAAGGACTTGCAGGATGAGCTTGGCACGACGTATCTTTTCATCGCTCATGATCTTTCGATGGTCAAGTACATCTCCGACCGTATCGGAGTCATGCATCTGGGACACATCGTGGAAACAGGAACGACGGACGAGATCTTCCAGAACCCGATCCATCCCTACACAAAATCGCTTCTGTCGGCGATCCCTCACCCCAACCCAATTGTAGAGAAACAGAGTAAAGCCGTTTCCTACAACAAGGAAGAGGAAGGTGTCGACTACGAAGCCGGATACGAACACGTCCTCACCGATACACACAAAGTATTGGCGACCGATGAAGAATTCGAAAAGTGGTCCAAACACTGAAACAAAAAGAGACAGAGCGATCTGTCTCTTTTTCATCATAGATCCTTTCGATCAGAACAGCCCCTGTTCCATCATCGCTTCTGCGACTTTCGTGAAACCGGCGATATTTGCGCCAGCCACCAGATCGTAGCCCAAGCCGTATTCTTCTGCTGCCTTCATCGAAACCTCATGGATCTGTTTCATCATCTTATGAAGATGTTTATCGACTTCTTCCGCAGACCAGCTTAGTCTCTCCGCATTCTGCGACATCTCCATTGCCGAGACTCCGACTCCACCCGCATTGACGGCCTTAGCCGGTGCAACGATGATGTGCTTGCAGGACCTCAGCAGTTTCAGTGCCTCATTGGTCGTAGGCATGTTGGCGACCTCGATATAATACTTTACACCGGAAGATATGATCTTTTCCGCAGACTCCACATCGACATCGTTCTGTGTCGCAGCCAGCATACAGATATCCACATCCTTCGCACCCCAGAACTTTTCATTTTCTATGAATTCGCAATGAAACTTCTGTGCATACGACCGGCAATGCAAGGGATCGTTTGCCCGCATCCACTGAATATACTGCAGCTTTTCCTCACCGCAGATCCCCTCTTCATCATGGATATAACCGTCCGGACCGGACATATATGTCACCTTTGCACCCAATTCACTTGCCTTCTTCATGATCCCCCAGGCAACATTTCCGTAACCGGATACACCGATCCTTTTTCCCTTGAGCGTATCGTTTTCGAGTTTCAATACTTCATCAAGATAATAGACCGCTCCATATCCCGTCGCCTCTGGACGGATCAGGGAACCGCCATAACTGAGTCCCTTTCCCGTCAGCACGCCGTTCTCAAAATTCCCCTTCAGTCTTCTATATTGACCGAAAAGATAACCGATCTCTCTTTTGCCTACGCCCATATCACCGGCTGGCACATCGGTATCGGCACCGATATATCTGTATAAAGCGGTCATATAGCTTTGACAGAACCGCATGATCTCACTGTCGCTTTTTCCCGCCGGATCGAAATCGCTTCCACCCTTACCACCACCGATCGGCAGACCGGTCAAGGCATTCTTGAAGATCTGTTCGAAACCTAAGAATTTGATGATACTTTCATTGACGTTCTTCTGAAAACGCAGAACTCCCTTATAGGGACCGATCGCACCGTTGAACTGGCACCGATATCCAACATTGGTGTGGGCTATCCCCTTATCGTCCGTCCACACGACCCGGAAACGAAACATCCTTTCCGGCTCGACCATTCGGCCAAGAAGATCCGCCTTTTCATATTCCGGATGTTTTTCCAATACCGGAACGATAGAAAAAAGGACCTCCTCCACGGCCTGTACGAATTCCGGCTCGTCCGCATATCTGCGTCTCACCTGATCAATTGTTTTTTCAATATACATATACTTCTTACTACCTTCTACCTATATAGTAACCTTTTTTCACCGATCGGATCACAGACATGTCCAGCTACTATCCGTTTATGATCTGATAAGCCTTAAAGATCAGGTGCAATAGTTCATATCTGCCATTTCGTAAAAGAAATGCGATCAGCTTATACTTTAATGGAAAATCCATGCTGTACTTATCCAGAGCCTCTTTTACCATCGGATCGGCAGAAATATCTTCAAGGATCTTTCTCCTTCTCTTTGATCCGGTACCGGGAACGAAAACGAAATAATTCATCAGTACGATCAGGTTGACGATCAGACAGTCTGCAGCATACTTCTCATTTATTTCCTTTTCACTGATCTGGTCCCTCAGGCTTTGATAAAAAGACTCGAGGTCTCTGATCATATCTACCTCTTTTTTTGAAGTGGATACCTTATTTATGTAATGGATATAAAACGCATCGTTTGAAATGCCGATCCTTGTGCCTTCGGAAAACAGTTTTACCAGAAAATCAGTATCCTCACCAAATGTCAGGCTTTCATTGAAAGAAACGTTTTCAAGGATCTTCCTTCGATAGATCTTTCCCCACACCGTGCCAAATAGCGTCGGGCTTTTCATGAGCAGCGACAAAGTGGGGACCGAATCAAAACTGACCCGCTTCATTCTGTTTGCCCTGACCTTATAATAATCGCAATACAGCAGATCGACCTCCTGCGGCATGTGATCGACCGCATGCATCATCGTCTCAAGATCCAGAACATCATCGATATCGCAAAAGATGACATAAGTTCCATTTGCTTCTT
>CADBND010000132.1 GCA_902795875.1 uncultured Erysipelotrichaceae bacterium | reverse complement strand
GTCGGATCATGGCTTCTGCCATCGTTTTTTCCTCATTTGACAAAGGCTCCGAGGCAGAAAGGACATCTGCATCGAACTCCGGGACGATGACGCCGTATCTTGTGTATTCGATGTCTTTGGCTTTTACAGTCAGATCAGTTTCCGGTGCCAGCAGTTCTCTTGGTCCTGAGAAGCAATCGGTGGATATTACGGGCAATCCGTTACAGAGAGCTTCCAATACGGAGTTACTGAAACCTTCAAACAGAGAGGAAGAAACATAAATATCGGATCGTTTAAGATAATGTGTGATCGCCGGATCGTAATCCAGAAGATGGACATTATTTTGAAGACCTGATTTCTCAATGAGATCTTTCAGTTTGTTTTTCAGTTTTCCTTCGCCGATGATGAACAGTTTCGCATCAGGATGTTTTTCACAGACAGGTCGAAATGCACGGACGAGATGATCGTGTGCTTTCTGTCTGACGATACGTCCACTGCTGAGGAAGACGACCGAGGCTTTCGATCTCAGGGACAGAAAATTGTTGAAGATGTCTTCATTCTTTGGAATATCATACTGTGCAGGATTGTACATATTGTAGATGACAAAAAGTTTATCTTTACTGACACGGTAGTTTTTTCGCATGTCTTCCGCGATCGCTTCGGATACACAGACGACTCTGTCGGAGTGTTTTGCGGACAGATAGGCTTTCAGGCGGCGTGCAATCGTTCTTTCGTCCAGAAGACTTTTTGAATAGTAATTCCGTATTGAAACGATCTTCTTTTCACCGATAGAAGAAAGCGTATTGAAAAAATTGGCAGTCTCCAGAAAACTGATGCAGCAATCGATATGCAGTGCTTTTTTGAGTTTCCTGATCGCCCGAATGCTTCTTGTATAAAAAAGAGGTTTTCTTAAGAGAAAATGATCGTTTCGGATATCGAGGAATATGACCTGTATATCTTTGCTCTTGCCGTAACCTGGATCCTCATGTCCGAAGATGGAGGCTACTGTCACATTATGGGCAGCACTTAAATGGTGCGCGATATTCAGACAGGCTCTTTGCGCTCCGCCGCCTTCTAAACTGTCGATCAGTAAAAGAAGGTTCATTCTGCACTGTCCTTTTTCATGATATTCTGTTTTTTGATCGGGCTCACTGTCACTTCTTAGCTTATCTCCTTTGAACCATTCTTTCTGTCAAAAGCCGGATCCGGTCATGTTTTTATTGGAACGGTTCCAAGCTGTTTCGGGCACCGGATAGTCTTCTATGGTATCAAAAGTATCTTTTGTATTTTCGAATATTGTATAATAATTAGGCAGATTTGTACACTTTCGATATGTCTATAAAAAACAGATTATTAAAGATCATAAATACATTCGATCAGAACCGTTTCCTGTTTAAACAGTTGGTAAAAAGGGACTTTAAGCAGAAATATAAACGGACGATCTTAGGCATGTTCTGGAGCGTTCTCAATCCTCTTTTGACTCTTCTGGTCATGCGGATCGTCTTTTTGAGGATGTTTGGCAAGACGATGCCTCATTACACGATCTATCTGTTTGCGGGGAACATCATCATGTCTTATTTTAAGGATGCAACGGCCACCGGCATGCAAAGTCTTATGAACAATTCTCAGGTCATCTCCAAGATCAATATTCCCAAATATCTGTTTTTATTTAGCCGTAACGTTTCTTCTTTTATGAATTTCATGCTGACAGTAGGGGTCTTCCTTCTGTTCTGTCTTATCGATAAGATCACTTTTACCTGGAAATTCTTTATGCTTGTATTTCCGATCATCAGTATTGCAGTCCTTGACCTGGGTGTCGGGATGATCCTTTCCTGTCTCTATGTCTTTTTCAGAGATATGGATTATTTATATGGCATTTTCCTGACTTTACTGACATATCTGTCCGGCATCTTCTACGATGTCGACCAGTTTGGAAGCTACGCCAGACTGTTTCTGGCGAATCCAATCTATGTGATCATCAACTACGTCCGTCTCATCTGCATCGATGGGATCATACCTTCTTTGAGGTACCATATTCTGATGTTCAGCGTACCTGTTGTGTTTCTTCTGATAGGCTGTCATATGTATAAGAAATACAACCATGCGTTTATTTACTATATGTGAGGAAACGATGGATATACTTGAGTGCAAAAATGTAAGCATCCGCTATATCACCGGTGATTTCAGAGATATCGGTTTGAAAGATTATCTGATGCGCAGACTGACAAATAACTATCATATTCAGGAATTCTGGGCGGATAAGAATATCACTTTTTCATTGGAGAAAGGGGATATGCTTGGGATCATCGGCACCAATGGTGCCGGGAAAAGCACGCTGTTAAAAGCTGTTTCGGGGATCATGATCCCCAGCAAGGGAACGATCAGAACTTCAGGAAAAGTGGTGGCACTGCTGGAACTTGGAAGCGGTTTTGATCTTGAACTGACTGTGAGGGAGAACACCTATCTTCGCGGATCGATGCTGGGATATACGGAAAAGTATCTGGATGAGAAATACGATGAGATCATTCGTTTTGCGGAACTGGAAGATTTTCAGGACTGGATCTTCAACAGACTGTCCAGCGGTATGAAAAGCCGACTGGCATTCTCGATCGCCTGTCTGGTCGATCCGGACATCCTGATCCTGGATGAAGTATTGAGCGTGGGAGATGGCGCTTTCAGGGAAAAAAGCGGAAATCGCTTGAAACAGATCCTTTCCTCAGGTGTCACAGCCATCCTGGTTTCACATTCCATGGATCAGGTTCGCGAATTGTGCAACAAGGTCTTATGGCTGGATCATGGAAGGCAGATTGTATTTTCGGATAAAGTGGATGAAACGGTGGATGCATACGAATACTTCCTGAGCGGAAGATCTGCTTTGCCCGAAAGCGAAGAAGAGATCAGGAAGATGTCTGAAGACCTTAAGATTTACAGGGCTTCAAAGGGGAATGTCTGAAAGGCTAGCCCGTTTATCGATCAAGACAAAAAACGGAAATAACAGGAAAAGACCGAAAAGGAATGACTGAGAAAAACGTCATATACAGTATTATCGTTCCGGAGTACAACTGTCCGATCGAAGGAGCGGAAAAGTGTTTTTCGTGTTTTGAAAAATATCAGGATGATCTGGAACTCATTCTTGTCGATGACGGCTCAAAAGAACCCTATCGAAGCGATATCATGAAGATCGCGGAGAAAAAGCCTTTTATCCGTATCCTCTTGCAGGAACATAAAGGTGTCTCTGCCGCGAGGAATCACGG
>CADBND010000131.1 GCA_902795875.1 uncultured Erysipelotrichaceae bacterium | reverse complement strand
CTCAACAATGGCAGGCGTTACTACGAACCGAAAGAAGAGAATCTGATCGCTTACGCCAATATGCAGCTCGATCCTAAGGCGGACTATTAATGTTTGTTGTCTGCCATATCCTGCAATCGCTTGACGGAAAGATCACCGGATCTTTCTTCTCAAGTGAGAAGACGATGAATGCTGCAGGCAAATACGGGCAACTGCGGAGTTATTACGGTTGTGAAGCGACACTCTATGGGACGAACACGATGGCCGAGTTTATCGGTGTCAATGATCACTATGAACTGGATGAAGCGATGGAACATGAAGACTACATCATCAGGGATGTTTCCTATACGGTCGCTGTCGATACCAAAGGTAAATTAAACTACAATTCTGGAAAATTCATACGGCGCGGGAACAGTTCGCAGATCATAGCTCTTCTGACAAAGCAGGTCAGTGAAAAAAGACTTTCACAGTTGAGAGAAAAAGGCGTTTCTTACATCTTTGCCGGAGATAAGGAACTTGATCCGAAACTTGCGATCGAAAAACTTGAGAAAAAGTGCGGCATCGGAAAACTGATGATCGCCGGGGGAGGTTACATCGACTGGGCTTTCCTGAAGGAAGATCTGATCGATGAGATCAGCCTGGTCATCGCACCGAGTGCAGATGCTTTGTCATCCACGCCGTCTTTATTCATGAAAGATGAGGAAGACGACGTTGTTAAGGATTTTGAACTGATTTCATTTGAAAAAGTGACAGAGGATGCCTTGTGGCTCAGATACAAGGTGATTAGAGGAGAAAAATGAAGAAACAGACAGCAGGAAGAGACAGATTGGGGAAGATCGCTCCGAAGTTTGCGGAACTCAATGATGATGTATTGTTTGGTGAAGTGTGGTCCAGAGAAGATAAACTCAGTGCCAGAGACAGAAGCCTGGCTGTGATCTCAGCCTTATTTTCAGCAGGTCTTTATCCACAGTTGAAAAGCCATATCGCTTTAGGCAAGGAACACGGATTAAAGAAAGAAGAAGTCGTGGAAGTGATCACACAGCTGGCTTTCTATTGCGGATGGCCAAAAGCATGGAGCACGTTCCCGTTGATCGAAGAAGTCTACGGAGGCGAAGAATGAACAGTTTTACATTCACATATCCCGTCCGCGTCCACTTCGGAACGGACGCAACGGAAAAGTATTACCGATGTGATCGTTAGAGAGGAAGAATAAAAACGATATGAAAAAAGAGTTAAAAGGCAATATGAAGTTTATGCCGCTTCCGGTACTGATGATCGGAACCTATGATGAAAACGGTACGCCAAATCTGATGAATGCAGCATGGGGTGTGCAGAGTGACTACAACGAAGTGTTCATTTCACTCTCTTCACATAAGACGACAGATAATCTGGAAAAGAATCCGTATTTCACGGTCGCGTTTGCGACGAAGGACACCGTTGTTGAATCCGATTATTTCGGCGTTGAAAGCGGAAGAAAAGTCAATAAGATCGAAAAAGCAGGTTTCCATGCCGTTAGAAGCGAAAAGGTCAATGCACCGGTGTTTGATGAATATCCGGTCACCTTGGAATGCAAAGTGACAGCCTTTGATGACCATGGCTTATGGGGTGAAGTGCTTGGCATGACGGTCGATGAAGAAGTGTTGAATGAAAACGGACGCATCGATTGGGGAAAGGTACAACCGATTTCCTATGATTCCAGTCTGAATAAGTACCGGCTGGTCGATACGATCGTCGGCGATGCTTTCAAAGACGGCTTGAGCATCAAAAACAGATAAACAATAAAAAAACAAAATATCGCAGAAGATCGGGACATGGGAATGTACCATCTTTTGTATACGGAGAAACGAATGAAAAATTTGAAAACGATGGCAGCTGCCTTATGCCTTTTTCTGTGCATGAGCGGCTGCGAAAGGAAAACGGAAGATATGAATGAGAAAATGGAAATGATTACGGAAACGGGCACAGAAAGCGCGGTAACAATGCCTGAACAGACAGGTTATACCGTTTCTGTTCCGGCTTCCTATAAAAGCAGATCGGATCATCCGGGCACTGTGACCCGCCTGGATTATGATTCCAAGGATTATGTGAGAGATGAAGCACCGATCACAAAGACCGCATATGTCTACACACCTTACGGATATGATGAAAACGATGAAGAGAAGAGATATGACATCCTCTATCTCATGCATGGCTGGGGCGGACATGCCGGTGAATACTTTGAATACAGTTCGATAAAAAACATGTTCGATCACCTGATCGAAAACGGTGACATCAGGCCGATGATCATCGTATCGGCAACTTTCTACAATGATAAAAGTGACAGAGATTTCAGCAGTTCCATCGAGGAATTCAGACAGTTTCACCGTGATTTTGAAGAGAACTTGATGAAGGTGGTCGAGAGCAGATTCCATACTTATGCAAAGTCTGTTTCCGATGAGGATCTGAAGTCTTCCAGGGAACATCGGGCGTTTGACGGCTTCTCACTTGGGTCAGTGACCACCTGGCTGCAGTTCTGCCATGACAGCGATTATATTCACTACTTCCTGCCAATGAGCGGCTCATGCTGGTATTATGGGACCTATGGCGATTTTCAGATCGAAAGAAACGTAGCTTTTATCGATGATCTCGTGAAGGAAAATGATCTCAATGAAAGAGGCTATTTTATCTATCATGTGGTCGGTACCAATGATACAGTGAGAAGCCAGTCGATCAATATGGCGGAAGAAATGCTGAAACACGATATTTTTGACGGGCACTATGTCTTTTACCTGAAAGAAGGCGGCTATCATGATTTTGAAGCGGTACAGGAGTATCTGTACAATGCGCTGCCGTTTTTCTTCCGATAGAAGGAGAGAACTTATGATAAAGATCTTAAAAGCTTTCATTATCATCTGTCTGTATATCGGACTTGTCGGGTGTCAGAACATGAGTGAAGAAGATATGGAACCGCCTATGCAGGAACAGGAAGCAGATGAAGAGGAAATGATCATGAACAGCAGATTTACAAGAAAAACAAAGATCGAAGATGTGATCAATGAAGAGAGTTTTGAAGATTACGGAAGACTGATCTTTCCGGTCGATGAAGGATACATGTCGGGTACAACCCTGGAATATCTGCGGTTGACCTGGTACAGCAATATCGATGCGGACAAGACGGTCGAGATTTGCAACTATTTTTATGACAAGGTGCACTCAGGTGAGACGATCTTCTTTGATATCTATACGGATGAAGAAAAGAAAGCGGATCCTTGGAAGGAAGATACCGGTTTGTTTTTCTTCAAAGGGAAGGAAAAAGAAAAGACCGCCATATGCAATGCCGGTGGCGGTTTTGCCTATGTCGGAGCAATGCATGATTCCTTTCCACATGCCCTGGAACTTTCCAAAAAAGGCT
>CADBND010000130.1 GCA_902795875.1 uncultured Erysipelotrichaceae bacterium | reverse complement strand
GAAAACGCATAAACGGTCAGACATTTGATGCCTAACCTGTTTGCGTAGATCGTAATATTCCGTAATACTTCAACACCTTTATAGTGTCCGGCAGTACGGGGCACTTTATTCTGTTTCGCCCAGCGACCGTTGCCATCCATTATGATCGCCAGATGTTTGAGATCGTTCATTAAATAGTCATTATCTCTTTTTGTTTTGCTTTTGCCAGTTCTTCGATCCTGGTGATCGCCTTATCCGTTGCTTTCTGAACATCTTCAAGATAGGATTTGGACAGATCTTCAGGGATCGTCTTGTCTTTCTTTATGTCTTCGTTCACTTCTCTTCTGGCATTTCTGACCTGGACTTTTGCATCTTCACACATCTTGTCCACGTCCTTGCAGAAACCTTTTCTGGTCTCTTCTGTCAAAGCGGGAACAGTAATACGTAAAACATCACCGTTATTCTGGACAGGAAGACCCAGATCGGAAGTGTTGATCGCTCTTTCGATATCTTTGACGGAATTCCTGTCAAACGGTTTGATAACTAAAGTCTTGCCTTCCTGGATCGAGATGGAAGCGATCTGATTGAGCGGAGTCGGAGAACCGTAATAATCGACCCGGATATGATCCAGCATCGTAGGATTCGCTCTGCCTGTACGAACTTTCGTCAGGGAGCCTTCAAAAGCCTTAATGGCATTCTCCATAGCTTCTTCAGCAATTTCTAAAAACAAATTATCCATGTCCTTCTCCTTTAGAACCTGATAAGCGTTCCTGTAGCTTCGCCCTTGACCGCCTTGACGATGTTTCCTTCTTCAGCCATATCGAAGACGAACGCTTCGATCTTTGCCTTCTCGCATAACTCGGCAGCCTGCGAATCTATGACTTTCAAATCTAATTCAAGTATATCATTAAATGTCAGGGTGTCGAAACGCTTTGCATCAGGATGCGTATCGGGATCGGCATCATAAACACCATCCACTCCTGACTTGGCCATCAGTATCATATCCGCCCCGATGTCCATCGCTCTTTGTGCAGAACCGGTATCCGTGGAATAATAAGGCAGACCATAACCGCCGCCAAATACAAGTACGTTGCCCTCATCCATGAGACGGTTGGCTTCATCCTTGTCAAAGTCGAGCACGTTCTGTGCCTTGACAGCAGACATCGGCAAAGCTTTCACACCGACCTTATTGAGTTCGGCAGCAAACATGATCGCGTTGATCACTGTTGCCAGCATCCCGGCATAATCCGCTTTGACTCTATCGAAACCGAGTTCTTCAAAGATCCTGCCACGGCAGATATTGCCTCCGCCAACGACGATACCCACATCGACGCCCATTTCTCTGGTCTCTTTTACCTGTAAAGCGATCTTCTCAAGCATTTCTGTGGAAAAAGGGAAATCCGGCGCAGAAAGCGCTTCTCCCGATAATTTTAATAAGATCCTTTTATACATATGAAATACCTCTTTTCCTATTTTAGCAGATTCGTAAGCATAAGAAAGGCCGGATGATGATCCGACCTCTGCTTTTTGGAAAATAATTAAATGTTCATCTGCTTTGCGACTTCTTCCGCAAAGTTTTCTTCTCTCTTCTCGATACCTTCACCAACTGTGTATCTTTCGAAACGAACGACCTCAGCGCCATTCTCCTTGAGGACAGCAGAGACCTTCTTGGCAGTATCCATGAAGTATTCCTGATCGACGAGGCACATTTCCTTCAAAGACTTGGAGACTTTACCTTCGATCGCACCGTTGATGACGTTTTCCGGTTTGCCGGCAAACTTTTCATCGTTGCGGACGATCTCAGTCTGTACTTTTCTCTCATGTTCAACGACATCGGCAGGCATATCAGCAGCGCTGATATAAGTCGGTGTCATCGAAGCAACCTGCATAGCCATATAGTGAGCCAGATCTGCATTGCCACCCTTCATGACGACTAATGCGGCCTTGGAGCCACCCATATGCGTGTAGTCACCGAATACTTCATCGTCGTTCTTCTCAACGACGACAAATCTTCTCAGAACGATCTTTTCACCGATAGTAGCAGTAGCGTTGACGAATGCATCGTTTAAGGTACCACCCTCGACCGGTAAAGCAAGAGCAGCCTCATTATCTGCCGGAGCAGCCGCAAGGATCGTCTTGACAGCAGTATCCAGCAGTTTGAGGAAGGAAGCGTTCTTCGTAACGAAATCTGTTTCGGAGTTGACTTCTACCATGCAGGCTTTGTTGCCATCGATCGCGATCTTTGCCAGACCTTCTGCAGCGATCCTGGATGCCTTTTTGATGGATTTGGCGATACCTTTTTCTCTGAGCCAGTCAATGGCCTTTTCCATATCACCGTCACATGCTGTCAAAGCATTCTTGCAATCAAGCATGCCGGCAGCCGTTTTTTCTCTTAATTCCTTAACCTGAGCAGCAGTAATAGCCATTATTCAGCGACCTCCTTGACTTCTTCAACAGCAGCCTCAACAACAGTTTCGGCAGCTTTGACTTCCTCTTTCACTTCCGCAGCAGCTTCAGCGGGAGCTTCATCTTTCTTGTTGATATATCTCTTTTCGGAGTTATATCTTCTCGGGCCTCTGTTGTTATAACGATTGTTTCTTTCTTCGTTTCTGGCTCTTCTTCTCTTTTCCTGTTCTTCAGCGTGCTTCTCGACGTTGATGATAACGTCTTCCATCGTGATGTCATCGCTGATCTCGCCTTCCTGGTAAGCATCCTGGAGGATACCGCCCTTGGATTCAACGATTGCATCAGCCAGTAAGGACATCATCAGTTTGATGGACTTGATCGCATCATCATTTGCCGGAACTGCGTAATCAACAGTAGCCGGATCGCAGTTCGTGTCCGCAAGACCGAATACAGGGATACCAAGCTTCTTAGCTTCAGAAACAGCGTTATGATCCTCTTTCGGATCAACAACAACGATCGCATCCGGAAGTTTCTTCATTTCCTTGATACCGCCTAAGAAGTTTTCCAGACGGACAGCTTCCTTGTGGATCAGGACCTGTTCCTTCTTCGGATATACAGAGATCGTTCCGTCGTTTTCCATCTGTTCGATCTCGATCAGACGTTTGATCCTCTTCTGGATCGTACGGAAGTTAGTCAGCGTACCGCCGAGCCATCTCTGGTTGATGTAGAAGCTTCCTGAACGGGTAGCTTCATCAAGGATGATCTGCTGAGCCTGTTTCTTCGTACCGACGAACAGGACCTTGCCGCCTTCTTCGGCGATGGATTTCATCTTCTCATAAGCTACATCCAGAGCTTCCTGCGTCTTGTTCAGATCGATGATGTAAATACCGTTCTTCGCAGTGTAGATGAAGGGTTTGCACTTCGGCTCCCATCTTCTGGTCTGATGTCCGAAATGAACACCGTTTTCCAGAAGTTTTCTCATTGAAACTAATTGCATTTAAAATTTCCTCTCT
>CADBND010000129.1 GCA_902795875.1 uncultured Erysipelotrichaceae bacterium | reverse complement strand
TTGCCAGAGCATCTGATTAGTTCCTTCAGAGGAGGAAACAGATCGATATATTTTGATCTGCGGAAGACATTATTTTTCCTCCAATTATGCACTAATACATAAAAGACGCCGTCCTTCTGAACAGCGCCGATAAAAGTATTTTAAGTTTTTCTTAGTTTGAAAGCAGGATATCGATTATACAACTTTACAAGACTTCACCGTTTGATTTGCATACTTTCTTATACCAGTCAAATGATTTTTTCCTGTATCTGTTGTAAGAGCCGCTCCCATCGTCGTTTCGATCTACATATATAAACCCATAGCGCTTTGCCATTTCTCCGGTAGAATTGGATACAATGTCCATCGGACTCCAGACACAGTAGCCAAGGACTTCTACACCGTCTGCAATAGCTTCATTCATCTGTTTGATATGTTCCCGATGATAAGAAATCCGGTAGTCGTCCTCGACGGTATTATCTTTTAATTCCTCTTTTACGCCAATCCCATTTTCAACGATAAAGATCGGTTTGTGATACCTGTCATAAAGACGGTTCAAAGAGATTCTTAAGCCTACGGGGTCGATCTGCCATCCCCATTCCGTTGAATCCAGATAAGGATTTTTGATCCCGCTGCCCATATTTCCTTGAGCTCTTTCTCCTTCCGTTTCTTTCCGCGCACCAGTCAGACTCATGTAATAACTGATGGAGATAAAATCGGATGTCCCTTTCACAAGGATCCTTTCTTCTTCTTCGGTAATGTTAAGATGAATATCTTTTTCAAGAAACAGGCGTTTTGCGTAATACGGATATCTGCCTTCTGCAAACAGATCAAGGGCAAATCCCTCTCTGTCTCTTTCCTGTTGCATAGCAGCCATGATATCCTCTGGATTGCAGGTATAGGCGTAGACTGGCGCATAGCAGATCATGCATCCGATTTTTGCATCCGAAATGATCTCGTGACATGCCATGACTGCTTTTGCAGCAGCAACCGCCTGATTGTGCAGAATCTGATAGCCATACTCATCAGCATTGGCGCCTTCAGGAACGATACAGCCACCGCTGTGATATGTCAGCAATGTCACACTGTTGACTTCGTTGAACGTCAACCAATATTTGACCTTTCCTTTGTATCTTTCGAATACGCATCTGGCATATTCTTCAAATAATCCAATCAGTTTCTTATCGATCCAGCCATTGTACTTTTCCGTCAGGACAAGAGGCATTTCGAAATGGCTCAATGTGACAACAGGCTCGATACCGTATTTCAAACATTCATCGAAGACCCGGTCATAGAATGCCAGACCTTCTTCATTTGCTTCGCCTTCTCCTTTCGGAAAGATCCTTGCCCAGGAGATCGACATGCGGTAGCATTTATATCCCATCTCAGCCATCAGAGCGATGTCTTCTTTATAGCGATGATAAAAGTCGATCGCTGTTTCCGATGGATAGTTATCAAATTTCTTTTCCAGGAATACTTTCGGATCGAAGAGGTATTTCACTCTCTCACGATCAGGAAGTGTATCTGCAGTCGATAACCCTTTGCCATCTTCAAGATAAGCGCCTTCAATCTGGTTGGCAGCAGTAGCACCACCCCACAGAAAACCCTTCGGGAAACTCATTTTCAGGCTCTCTTTCTTTTTTCGATGATGTAGGACAAAGCGAATGCGACACATGCTGAGATTACGATACTGATTATCGCATTTCCAAATGTCGGACCGACCAGGACGGCCAGGGAAGGCAGACCTGCCGGAGCCATGCCGTAGCTGTTGACACCGAGGATACCGCTGACGAGGCCTCCAATTGCACCACCGATGCAGGCAGATAACAAGACTTTGTTTTCAACAAACGCAACGCCGTAGATTGCCGGTTCTGTGATGCCTAACAATGCAGTAACACCTGTTGAAGATGCTGTCTGTTTCATCTTGGAATCCTTTGTTGCAAGAGCAAAGCCCAGTACTGCACCCGCAAGTGCCAGGTTGGAGCAGAAAGAAGGACCTGCCCAGAACGTATCATAACCGTTCATCATGAAGTAACCGATGATGATCGGCATCAAGCTGTAATGAAGACCTGTTGAGATCAGAGGGATCATCAGTCCACCAAAGACCAGACCGATCAGCCAGTTGTATTTGCCGACAATAAGGTTCAATACAACAGCGATGCCGTCACTGATATAAGTGGATAACGGACCTAAAACGATCAAAGAAAGAGATGCAAGGATGAAGAATGTGAGCAGCGGCTCTAAAAACGTTGCAAACATCTGCGGGACAAATTTCCTGACAAGCTTTTCAATGAAAGTCTGTGCCCATACTGTCAGCAGAACAGGAACGATTGCGTTGGAATAAGATACCATTCTTACCGGAAGACCGAGATATCTGATATATTCTTCCCCGCCGGCAAGTTCGGAAAGACCCGGATATAACAGGACTGCAACCACTGCCATCGTGATATACGGATTGACATTGAAACGCTTTGCGGATGAGTTTGCCAGCATGAACGGAATGAAATATAACGGCGCACTACCCATGATCTGTAAGACCTGGTAAGTCGTGGAAGCCGGATCCATCAGGTGGAATGAGCTGATCAGCGTCACGACTGCACTCATCAGACCGGCAGCGATCAGAGCAGGAATCAGCGGAACGAAACAGTCTGCCAGTTTGTTCATAACCCTGCGGAACGGATTCATATTGCTGTCAGCTGGCTGTTCATCAGCTTCGCTGGTCTTGAAAGTATATTCCTTTTTGATCTCTTCAAACACTTTGGAAACTTCTGTGCCGATGATGACCTGAACCCCGTTAGCCTGATCAACAACACCGGCAACACCTTCCAGTTCCTTTAAAGCAGCCTTTTCGATCTTGGAAGCATCTTTGACATTGAAACGAAGACGGGTCGAGCAGTGTTCGACTTCATTAACATTTTCGGCACCGCCGACATTTGTAATAATGCTTTTAGCTAATTGATTGAAATCCATGTTTTTATCTCCTTTGTTTACGCTTACATTTTTCCAGCAAAAAAAGGATGTTTCTACATCCTCTAACAGTAAAAAGTTGTTTATGCAACTTTGTCTCTATTTTGTTGTTTTAGGATAAAGCGAAAACACTATTTTCTCAAACAATTTGTATTTATCAGTTTTCGAAATCGTGTTTCCAGAAACATTCAGTTCTTTCATCGCATGAAGAATGATATCCAGTTTCATCTCATTCATATCATTCTTTGCGATCCTTCCGGTGCCGTAGATCTTCTTTTTTACCTGATTCTCATAGAGACCTGAGAAAAAATCTACCGGGTTGGTTTGCATCTCCCTTCGATAGAACCTGACTTCCTTTTCTTCCTTTTCCGTCAGCTTTTTAAAGAAAACAGCAGGATCATTGAAAAACAGATCATATTCATCAAAAGAATCCAACGATCTGGAATACATATCAGACAGTATCTCTCCATAAATATCATAGATATCCCGGTAATGACGATAAAAAGTAGTTTTATTGACCATTGCCGAAGCACAGAGATCCTGTATCCTTATCTCGCTTAATGAATGGTCTTCCAAAGCATCAGTTAAAGCTTTTTTCAGATCTCTTTTTGTTTTGATTATCCTCGGATCTTCTGACCTTTTCATAACCCCATTCTATCAGAATCGTTATTTAAATGAATTATGTTCACAAATGTATTGTTTCCTATGTCCAATGGACAAATGGCAACAATCATTTCATATCAATCTGCAAAGAACATTGATGTGAAATTTGAGGACGGAACTATCGTGAAAATAAGAAATACAAATTATTTCGGCAGGGATCTATTCAAAACCCTAATAAGGAGGACAGTTGAAAATAGATTAGCGCCAACTGCAAGATTCGAACTTGCGGTATATCAAAAATATACGACCGCTTAGCAAGCGGCTGATTTAAGCCCCTCATCCAAGTTGGCATATAGAGCATCCACCCGGAATCGAACCGGGGATCCGGGTTTTGCAGACCCGCGCCTTACCGCTTGGCTATGGATGCATGGTTAAACAACCGCAATGCGGTAGCGGTCCCGAAGGGAGTTGAACCCTCGTCTTCCGGTAGACAGCCGGATATAAT
>CADBND010000128.1 GCA_902795875.1 uncultured Erysipelotrichaceae bacterium | reverse complement strand
TTTAGAACACTCAGCAATCCACCATCGCCACAGCCGACATCAAAAACAGATTCATTAATAGCAATAAATTTTCTCAAAAGACTAAAGTAAAACTTAGGAAATAATTCTTCGTCCTCGGAATATTTTATACTGTCGGCCTCTGAATAAGAATTCAACTCCTTGTAATACCTGTCATATGAGTCTTGATTCAGATCATTATCCGCAAATACAAAACCACAAGTATTACAACAAACAATATCATTTTTTTTTGCAAGTGGATGCTCTTCCCCAAATGCAAATCTGATATCAAACAGCTTTTCCTTTTCTTTTGTATTACAAATAGGACAGTTTCTTCCCATCATCTCACCTTTTTCACTTTAATACGCATATAATACTGTGTCATCCAATACAACACCATGTTGTGTAATGCAAAGAGAATAATCCATATTCAGATTGCGAATCCATTTTGGTATGAAAATCATATCATACGCATTATGATAAATGCTGATACACATTTTGGGTCTGTCTCTGCAAATAATCTTTTCAGCCCCCATTAGCATTTCAAGCTCAAACCCTTCAATATCTGCCTTGATCACGCCAACTTTAATTTCCTTGAAATAATCATCAATTGACCATATTTTTTGCTTAACTCCGGTCTCCGAACTCGAAAATGAACTATTCGCAGAATTTCTGTTATCAAAAAACAATTCTTTTGTTTCTCTTCCTATTCCTGCACATTCTGCAATTATTTTATCCTCTTTAAAATTCCATTCAGAGTTAATCCTATTTATTCTTCGTTTTAACGCCTCAAAATTTGCCAGATCAGGTTCAAAAACATAGTATCTTTCAAAAGCGCCATGTTTCTTAAATAAATACTCTTCAAGACTATCTCCGACATACCCTCCCATATCAAGGTAAACTTCTTTTGGATTGGGTGCAAAAAAACAGGGGACCGCAAAATAATGATTATCAGCCCATAATTCCGAAGCGTCCGTATCGTTTTCGATCATTTTCTTTATTATCGCACTATATACTCTGGCGGACTCAGTATCCAAATTTTCCAGGTTTGCAAAAACCTCATCCATATACTTTCCAAAAAAATATTTTGTGATCATGATATGATCAAGGTGGGAGCTCAATGAATTAATATCATTTTCAATACTTTCAACAGTTTCCTTATTCTGTGCGCAAATCAAAATAAGAGGATTGGAAGATTTTTTTAAAATTTCACTGGGAGTAATAATCTCTATCCCGTTATGAACGCCTTTTTGATCTTTGCTTATATAATACTTTATCTGTGTTCCATCAAACCTAAATGCATTTTGGTATAGAGCATCCACATACCCCATGCCCCATATCATAATATCTCTTTTATCAACCTCTAAAGCGTTATATTCTTCCTTGACTTTCTCAAAATAGCTAAAAATATCCATCTCATCCCCTCTTCTAATTAATCACATTAATTCCAGATTTCTCCAATTGTTCATTTATCGCATCGTAATGTGTACTTGATATTAACACATAATATTCATCTTTGTTTCTTTCAAGAAAATCCGGAGATATAACCTCAATGCCACTCTCAACCGTACCCCATTTAGCCTTTGAATTATCGCAAAAATATGTAATACTTATCCCCAATCTTTCAAGAATATTCTTGTACTCTCTTCCCATATTGCCCGAGCCGAAGCAAACCACCTTCTTTTCCTTTAATATACCTAAGGATTCTTCCTTTATTCCCAGTAAACTGATTGCAGCTTTTTTGTATACCTCACTTAACTGATTGGGAATACTGATGGATTGCGGACACCTTTTTGCACATTTTCCGCACTTTATACAATTTTCCGCTCTGGATTCTACGGGAATGCAGTTAAAATAAAACTCGCCAAAATTCCTATATTGACTCGGAATCCCAAGCATTACACTGTCATTATACTTTTGAAAGCACAAAGGGATATCTACTTTCCTGGGGCATTCCTTAAGACAATAACCACATGCCGAACACGGTACAGGCGATTTATCCTGTATCATCCTGACTATCTCGGCATATAAATCATCCTTATCATCTTTAATCTTTTTTCCACAAAGTGTTTTTATGTTTTCTTCAAGTTCCGCTTCCTTCAGCGATCCAGATAAAACAACTCTGACATTTTCCAATCGTTTAAAGAAAGACAGAGCAAATCCTGCCGGGCTAAAACCATTGTTACGCAACAGTTGTTTTGCTTCTTCAGGAAGGTTGATCAGCCTGCCTCCACCGATTGGCTCCATCACAAACACCGGAATATTCCTACGGGTGCATAGTTCATAATTACTTTTTGCATGCTGTGCGTACCAATCGTAATAGTTTATTTGAAGTTGACAAAAATCCCAACTATAATGATCTAATACCTTTTCTAATACTTCCTCATTATCATGAAAAGAAAAGCCAAGTTTTTTTATATACCCCTTATCCTTAAGTTCCGATAAAACATCCATTACTTCATATTGTTTTATCATTTCAAAGTATCTGTTATTTACAGCATGGATCAAATAGAAATCAATATAACCAACTCCAAGTCTTTCTAATTGAATTTCAAAAAGATTTTTAACATCCTCCTTCTTTGTTACCTTCCAAATCGGAAGTTTATCCGCGATAAAAAAAGTCTCCCGAGGATATCTGTCTACCAATTCACTCTTTATTATAGATTCTGATGTCCCTTTAATGTATTCAAATCCGGAATCAAAATAATTAATACCGGATTCATAAGCTTTTTTTATTACTGAGCGAGCTGCTTGTGGAATCCTTCCGTCTGTATCTGCTTTAAAGCGCATTATTCCCAGCCCCATCCCGCTTACTATAGGCCGATCTGTTATTTCAATTCCAATATTACCCATTTATCTGCTTCCTTATTCTCTTAACAATTTCTTCTCTGTAATCATCTATATCATCAGGTTGATTCTGGGTGACATATTTACACTTATCACACAATAAACCTTCTTTTGATAATTCAAGCAAAGAGCAAAGCAGTTCATTT
>CADBND010000127.1 GCA_902795875.1 uncultured Erysipelotrichaceae bacterium | reverse complement strand
TCCCAGATCATATCTGGAAACACCTTGTGATTTGAGCCTTTCATCAACCTTAGCCTGTGTGGCGATACCCGCGTGATCCATGCCCGGTACCCAGAGTACATCATATCCTTTCAAGCGGTTGTAACGTGCCAGAAGATCCTGGATCGTATTGTCCATCGCATGACCGAGATGAAGCTTGCCGGTCACGTTTGGTGGCGGAATGACGATGCAGTACGGTTTCTTCGACATATCCCCGCATTCAAAATAATGATGGTCCAGCCATTCCTGGTACTTTCCTTCTTCAACTTTCTTAGGATCGTATTTGCTGTCTAACATAGGTTCCCTCCCAAAACAAAAAGGTGGCAAAAGGGCGCATCTGCGCGGTACCACCTTAATTTTTCACTTCTGCCCTTAACGCGAGCTCACGTACATAAAGTAGACTCCAAGACAACATTTTCATCATGACCAGTATAAGTTCCACCGACCCTTATATCTCTATATTTCCATCACGATTACTTTCTTCTCTTCAACGTCTCTTAAATTATAAGTTATCCTTCTCTTAAAGGCAAATCAAAGCGCAGAATCATCGATATATCTTCTTAACTGATCGATATTCTTTTTCTTTTCGGCAGATACGAATATGATATTCTCTATATCCGCAAAAAGCTTGTGCTTATTGTTCATAAGCTGATTGTTGGAAAGCTTATCGATCTTATTTGCCGCAACGATATATTTCAGTTCATGTTCATCCAGATACTCTTTCATATCCAGATCATCTGCCGTCAGACCGATCCGAGCATCGACGATCATCACTACAAGCAAGATCTTATCTTTCCTGCTGAAATAATCATCCATCATATCCGCGAATCGAACAGCTTCTTCCTTGGACCTTTGCGCATATCCATACCCCGGAACATCGACTGCCGTATATAAACCGTCGATATCAAAGAAATTGATCAGTTTCGTTTTGCCCGGTGTCTTTCCGACATAGGCAAGCTTCTGCTTATAAAGCGCATTGATTAAGGAAGACTTCCCGACATTGGATCTTCCAACGAAAACAATCTCCTTCTCCGTTTGCGGAAATTGTTTTTCACTGGTAGCGGAGCATATAAAACGGATCACTATACGAGCGCCTCATTGATGACCTGATCGACTTTTTCGACCGGAATATATGTGACCTCATTCTTTACTGTTTCCGGAATATCATCGAGGTCTTTCACATTCCCTTTTGGAATGATGATCGTCTTGATCCCGCTCCTGTGTGCAGCAAGCGATTTTTCTTTCAGACCGCCGATCGGAAGAACATTTCCTCTTAAGGTCACTTCGCCGGTCATGGCAATATCTTTTTTCACCTTACGGGAAGTGATCGCCGATACCAAAGCGGTCGTGATCGTAACACCGGCAGACGGACCGTCTTTGGGGACTGCTCCTTCCGGAACATGGATGTGAATATCGTGTTTCTCAAAGAACTCGATTGGAATGCCATACTTCTTCGCATTCGCCTTGATGAAATCCAGAGCGATCTTCGTGGATTCTACCATGACATCGCCAAGCTGACCAGTAACGATCAATTGTCCTTTTCCTTCAAAGTAATTTACTTCGATCGGAAGGATGTCACCGCCAAACGGTGTATAGGCAAGACCGGTGACGACACCAACCTGTTCCTTTTTCTCTTTAACACCATAATCGAATATCTCATGGCCAAGCCATGTATTGATCAGTTTCTTTGTGATACGTACCGATTTCTTCTTTTCCTTCAATATCGCAAGAACAGTCTTCCGGCAAAGCGTACCGATCACCCTTTCAAGCTGTCTGACACCTGCTTCACGCGTATAATGGCGGATGATATACAAGATCATTTCATCAGGAAGATTGAACTGTGACGGATTCAGACCGTTAAGCTGTGTCTGTTTCTTGATCAGATGGTTCTTGGCGATATTCAACTTTTCGAATTCTGTATAACTAGACAGTTCGATGATCTCAAGCCTGTCAAGAAGTGCCGGCGGGATATTTTCCCTGTAATTTGCTGTACAGATGAAAAGCACATCAGAAAGATCGTAAGGTTCTTCCAGATAATGGTCAGAGAACTGAGAATTCTGTTCTGGATCAAGCACTTCCAGCATCGCACTGGAAGGATCGCCCTTATAGTCAGAAGCCATCTTGTCGATCTCATCGATCAAGAATACCGGATTGAGCGTTCCTGCTCGCTTCATTCCCTGAATGAAACGTCCCGGTAAAGCACCGATATATGTCCTTCTGTGCCCTCTGATCTCTGCTTCATCGCGTACACCACCCAGGGACATCTTGACAAACTTGCGGCCTAAGGCTCTGGCAACTGATTTCGCCAAAGAAGTCTTACCGACGCCAGGAGGACCGACAAGGCAGATGATCGGTGATTTCAAAGAATTGGTCATCTGTTTGACAGCCAGATATTCAAGGATCCTTTCCTTAACTTTTTTAAGACCGTAATGATCTTCATCAAGGATCCTGGAAGCATCCTCAAGGTCATCGTTATCAACGGACTTCTGATACCACGGTACATTCAAAAGCCATTCCAGATAAGTCCGGATCACACCGGTCTCTCCGGTAGAAGCCGGAAGCATCTCATAACGTTTGAATTCTTCTCTTGCCTTGGCCTTAACATTCTCCGGATAAGGTTCGTTTTCGACACGTTCTCTTAGATCATCGATATCCGAACCGGAATCTCCGCCATTCAGTTCATCCTTGATTGCTTTGAGCTTTTCTCTCAGATAGTAATCACGCTGACCATCTTCGATACTCTCCTTGACCTTCTCATTGATCTCCTGTTCGATCCTGTCCATATTTCTTTCTTTTTCAATATGGTCCAGCATCATATTCAGCCTCTTATTGATGTTTTCTTCTTCCAGGAAGAGTTGCTTATCTTCTACTCCCTGGATATAGATCTGGGCAAAAGTATCGACAAGAACAGAAGCTAAAGTCGCATCAAAATTACTGAGCTGGCGGATCGGAAAACCGGGACGGGAATACTTTTGTGCGATCACATTGAATTCCGCAAGAGCCTTCTTGGTCAGTTCTTCGATCACACTTTCATCATCGACGACATCAAGGATCTCTTCGATCTCAACGTAGTTGACACCTTCTTTGATGAAATGTTTCGTGATACGGCAACGTGACAGACCGGAAAAAATGACTTTCAGATGATCGTCTCTTTCCCTGCACGTCTTGATCCGGCAAAGGGTTCCAATATTAAAGACATCGTCAGGACCCGGAATATCTACAGTAAGATCTTTCTGGGAAACAATCACGATATTGAGGTTGTATGCATTTGCGTAATTGACTGCATCGATGGAAGCCTGACGTCCGACTTCGACCGCCAGGTCCTGCATCGGAAAAATCACAGCTCCGCGTGTACATAATAAAGGATAAGAATATTTGCTCATAAAAACCTCCCTTTATTCAATAAAAGACGCTGTGCGTCTTTATTTTTTGATAAGTTCTAAAGCCTTCTGTAATCTGAGATCATCTTTCAGAGTATCTGCAGGAACATACTTCTTGATCTCTTCTGCAGGCATGCCATACATACCGGCAAGTCTTTCGTATTCCGCATCCAGGTCAGCTTCTTCGACATTTACGCCCTCTGCTTTGGCGATCGTATCGAGACCGAGATTGAGCTTGATACGTTTATCGGCTTCTTCTTTAAGAGAATCTCTGAACTGTTCCGGAGTCTGATTCATGAATTGCAGATATTGGGTTAAAGACAGACCCTGCTGCATCAGATTCGACTCGTAATTCTGAACCATATTATCGATCTCAGACTTGGTCATGACTTCCGGGATTTCTACGGTAACGATTTGCGCAAGCTTGTCCATGAATTCTTCATCGGCTTTTCTTTGCGCGTCGTTTTCTTTTCTGGACAAGAGATTCTTCCTGGTGTATTCCTTCAGATCGTCAACAGTGTTGACATCGTCATATTTGAGTTCCTTGACGAATTCATCATTCAGTTCAGGTAAGACCTTCTTCTTGATCTCATGAACAGTGACTGTGAACTTCGCTTCCTTGCCTGCCAGATCCTTGCCATGATAATCTTCAGGGAAAGTGACAAAGATATCTTTGGTCTCTTCAGATTTCATACCGATAAGCTGTTCCTCAAAACCGGGGATAAATGTACCGGAACCGATCACGAGGTCATGATTCTCATCTTTGCCGCCTTCGAAAGCGACATCATCGAGGAAACCTTCATAATCAATAACAGCTGTATCCCCATCTTCGACTTCACCATCTTCCTTCAGTTCGAGATCTGCTTTTCTGTTTAAAAGATCAGCGATCTGATCGTCGACTTCCTTATCTTCGACCTTGACTTCTTCAACTTTGTATTCCAGTGATTTGTAATCACCGACTTCTACATCCGGATAGACCGGACAAGTAAACGTCAGAACGCATTTTTCATCCGTCATTTCGTCGATCTTAAGCTCCGGTCTGTCGATCAGAGTAAGATCATGCTCCTTGATTGCTTCATCAAGTGCGCCTTGCGCAAGTGCTTCTGCCGCATCGATAAGTACTTCGTTATGATTGATGTACTTCTCAACAAGATTCTTCGGAGCCTGTCCCTTACGGAATCCTTTTATTTCAACTTTCCTGGCCAGTTTTTTGAAAGCTGTATCCTTGGCCTTTTCCCATGAATCGCCTTCCAGCGTACAGACCAGTTCTGCTTTGGCATTTTCAATTTTTTTATATTCAGACATATTCCCTACTCCTTTAAAGTCTTACTTATTTTATCATTTAAATCAGGTAATTGCTATATAAAAGCCTATGATATCACTGATTTAGCACTGTTGCTCAACGGAAGGCGTTTTCGATAAATGCAACGATCTTTTTACATAACTGATCGCATTCATTCAGATCATACGTTTCAGGAAGATGCAGCATCATTTCTTTGTACAGCAGCTCTTCTGCCAGTTTCAATTTCGAAGGCTCTTTCATATAGATATCTTCCAGATAAGATATGCAGGTATGAAAGGTCTTGCTATCAGTAACAGATTCCAAATCTGAGGGATCGAATGTGATCATTTCTTCATTGTCCCGAAAGCGGAACTTATGGCTGATCTGCTGCTGTATCAGGGAATCGATCAAAAGGACTTTTCCGTTGCGAAAGCCATTGGAATCAAAGTACTTCTGGCATAGTTCAATAAAATCTCTGAGATTTCTGTGATGGAGCTCATTTACGGCGATCAGCTGATGTTTTTCATCCATAAACAGGAAATGCTCGATCTCTTCCTCGCTGAGCCTTGAGATGGCTGGTTCCTGTGAACGGATCTGTGACAGGAGTTCATGAAGCTGAACCTCGAATTCTTTGGGAACGTACGGGAGATCAAGTTCATTCAGGATCAATCGTTTTGCTTGATCATATTCATTTTTATTCATCAGATCTTCGATCTTGTTTAATGTTTCCTCATAATAATTCATATCTTTAGTATAACAAAACATGAGAAAGACCGCCGAAGCGGTCTTTCTGATCATTCATTTGTGATCAACAGATCAATCGAATCTCTCGCGGTTCTTGTTGTATGTGGTATGCAACAGTTCGTGAGCCAAATGAGAATTCGGTTCACCTAAGAACTTCTTATAGAGTTCCTGGATCTGTGTGTTGTTATGAGACTGTCTGATGACCTGTCTCTCATCCTCTGAATACAGCGCATTGGCTCTCTTAGCCTTATAGGTATCGAGAATATCGTCGTCTTCGTTCGGTAAGAAACAAGGTTTGACATAAGACTGACCGCCACCGTTGATACAGCCACCCGGGCAACCCATGATCTCAATGAACTGGTATTTGGAAGTGCCTTCTCTGATCTGATCGAGGAGGACCTTAGCAGACTTCATACCGGAAGCAACAGCGATATTTACAACAGTACCGTTGATGTCCAGAGAAGCCTCACGGATACCGGCATCATTGCCTCTGACTTCCGTGAATTCGATCTTGCCATATTCGTGTCCGGTCAGTTTGTAGTAAACGGTACGTAATGCCGCTTCCATAACGCCACCGGTAACACCGAAGATGACACCGGCACCAGAGTATTCACCCATGATGTCCTGATCCCATTCTTCATCAGGAAGTTTATTGAAATTGATACCGGATCTCTTGATCAGTCTTCCGAGTTCTCTAGTCGTCAGGACTGCATCGACATCCTTGATGCCATCGCGTTGCATTTCGGGACGATCCTTTTCGAACTTCTTAGCAGTACAAGGCATGATCGAAACGACGAATACATCTTTCGGATCATAGCCCATCTGCTGAGCCCAATAGGATTTGATGATAGCACCCTGCATCTGATGCGGAGACTTACAGGAAGAAAGATGATCGAGAAGATCTCCATAATAGTATTCTGCGTAATTGACCCAGCCCGGTGAACAGGATGTGATCATCGGCAGAACGACGCCTTCGGTCAGTCTGTGAAGCAGTTCGGTACCTTCTTCCATGATG
>CADBND010000126.1 GCA_902795875.1 uncultured Erysipelotrichaceae bacterium | reverse complement strand
ATTATCGCTACGACAGAGATAAAAGGGACGAGGCATTTAAACAGGCAGAAGAATCATTGATTCTGTCTTTTAAGGAAAATGATGAATGGGCAATGTGATGCTTCTGAATGGAAAGATATAAAAAAATAAGGAGAACAACTATATGCCAATCGCTATTCAGAATGTGGTACGATGATATTAGTAAAACGTTTTATATCAATAGAATGGTTTCATTCCGTTCTGATAACAAGAAAAGGTCTGAAGCTGCCGGATCATCAACGGCAACAATATTGCATCTAAAGTTTTGTATCGGTGCCAGGTTTTAAAGGTTTATTGCAGATGGAAGGAATGGCAGAAAAGTGAATCGTCAATTGTTGCAGATTCTGAATCGTTTTGAGAATTCAGATTTTTTAACAGCGGAAGAAATTGCGGCAAAAGAGAATCTCAGCCCAAAGACCATACGGGTCCGGATACAAGATCTCATTGGTGAGATAAAAGATAAAGGAGCTGCGATAGAAACCAGACGGGGAATGGGATATCGTCTGGTCATTACAGATCAGGAAAAGTATGCGACGTGGCGCCAGAAAATGACGGAAAGCCTGGATTCGAAAATCCCTGAGCAAAAAGAGGAACGTCAGGAATTTATTCTGAGCACATTGCTTGAACGAAGAGATTATATCAAACGTCAGGAACTTGCGGATCTTCTGTATATTTCGGAAAGGTCTGTTTCCCAGGATCTGAAAGAGATAGAGAACTTCCTTAGCCGATATGATCTGCGGATCGAAAAGACCCCGTTTTATGGAATGAGGATCCTCGGCGGAGAGTACGAAAAACGTCAATGTTTGGCTGATTTTATTTTACAGAACTGCATTCAGATGCCGCTTAAGGGAAATCAGGATCGAAGAATGCTCGGGAAGATCATTCAGATGTCATTGGAAGATTATGATGTTCAGATCCCGGAAATGTCATTTGCTTCTCTTGCCGCTTATCTGGATGTAATGATCCAACGGACAAAAGATGGTTTTTTCATTGAGAATATGCCGAAATCGGATAACGGAGCAATGACGGTCGAAAAGCAGGTTTCTCATTGCCTTGTTCAGAGACTGCAGGAAAAGATGGGTGTTCCCGAATTGAATGCTTCAGAAGAGCAGTACATCAGCGTGCTGCTGCAAAACAGTCGTATTGCAGATCATGGCCTGAAGGATGGCACGGAGATCGCAACTCATTTGCTTGATCTTATGAACGAGATGCTGCAAGCCGTTAAAGAAAGATTCGGGTTAGATTTTTCAGAAAATATTGAATTCAGAACACTGATGAATCATCATTTAAAATACTTTGATTCCCGTATGAAGTATTATATTCCTTTGAAAAATCCGATTCTGGATACGATCAAGGAACAGCATATGTTTGCTTATGCGATCGCCGAACAGGCTGCGATTCCTTTAAATCTTTATTACAACAGAAAGATCCCGGAAGACGAGATCGGATATTTTGCACTGCTGTTTCAGATAGCGCTGGATGATACAAACACAAACGTACAGAAACGAAGCATCCTGCTTGTGTGTGTACCGGGAAAGATCAGTTCAAAATTCCTGGAATCGAGCCTTAATCAGGAGTTTGAAAATGGTCTCAGAAATATCATCAGCTGTGATGTTCATGATCTGGACAAGATCGATTTTAATGATATTGAATTCGTTCTGACAACGATCCCTCTTAATCAGGCTCTGCCGGTTCCGGCGATACGGATCAATGAATTTCTTGATAAAAACGAACTGAAAAGCATTCAAATGGAAATGGATGAACAGAAAACCGGTTTTATCGGGAATTATTACAGACAGGAACTGTTTTTTTCCGGGATCAGAGGGAACAACAAAGAAGACGTATTAAGGCAGATATGTGAAAACATTAAAAAAATACGGGATCTTCCTGAAGATTTTTATGAACAGATCATGATCAGAGAACGATACGGGGGAACAGATTATCGGCGCCTGATAGCGATCCCTCATCCTTACCAGTGGAAGAAAAATGAAGATGTGGTCTGCGTGGCGGTATTGGATAAACCGATCTTCTGGGAGAGGAACGAAGTCCAGCTGATCGTTCTTGCCGCTCTTTCTGATACAAAACGTGCGGAAACGCAGAGATTTTATGACATCACCATGAATGCTCTGATGAATGAAAAAGCTGTCAGAAAAGTGACGGAAGAAAAAACATGGTCATCCTGGATCAGGGCATTGTCTGAAAATACACAATAGAAAACAAAACAGGTAATTGATGAACAGATCGGATCGTAATACGATCCTTTTTTATCTTCGGGCAGAAAAAGGGAAGAACTTATAGGGAAATTTCGGTCATGGAGGTATTTGGCTTTGATTAATAAAATGAAAGCGTATTCAGAAACCGGAGGTAATGAAATGAAAAAAATCGTATTGTTATGTGCGGCCGGAATGTCTACCAGCATGA
The DNA here is from genome assembly GCA_902795875.1 of uncultured Erysipelotrichaceae bacterium. Classification (GTDB taxonomy): domain Bacteria; phylum Bacillota_I; class Bacilli_A; order Erysipelotrichales; family Erysipelotrichaceae; genus Colivicinus. Next base: position 2,114 of record CADBND010000126.1, on the reverse strand, counting down.
TGGTCAAGCGTATGAGAGATGCAGCTCAGGAGACGGGCTATGATTGTGAGATCAATGCCTATGCTATGTCAGAGGCTAAAGAAGTCGGCAGTGATGCAGATATGATCCTGTTAGGTCCTCAGGTCCGTTTCAGTGTTGAAAAGGTCCGTCAGGAATGTCCGAATGTTCCTGTTGAAGCGATCGACACTAAGAGCTATGGCATGATGGATGGTCACGCAGTTCTGGCACGCGTGAAAGAAGTTGTTGGTGAGTAAAATGGACAATGTTGAAATGATCTGTGTACAGCTCATCACAGCTGTCGGCAGCGCAAGATCCTGTTATATTGAAGCGATCCGGAAGGCAAGAAACGGTGAGATGGAAGATGCCCAGGCTCTAATGGAAGAAGGACGTACCTATTTCAACGATGGACATAAGGCACATGCCGATCTGCTTGCTTTGGATGCTGATAATCAGCTCGAGCGGATCCCGCTGCTCCTCTTGCATGCAGAAGATCAGCTGATGAGTGCGGAGAATTTCGGTATTCTTGCAGAAGAATTCATCGAAACATATAAGTCATTAAACAGATAAACAAGTGGAGGAAAGATAAATGAGTAAATTTGAAAATATTCAGACCGGTCTGGAAAACGCATTTGGTCCGGTTGCTGATAAGCTGACAAACAGCAGAATTCTTAAGTCCATCACGGGCGGTTTCCTGGGAACGACGCTGATTTCTTTAGGTGTTGCATTCTTTTCTGTCATCATTAACTTGCCGATCGCACCGTGGCAGGCCTTACTGGCAAACACAGGGATCCTTGATCTGGTAAACAGCGTCTTGAATGTCACCATCAATATGACGGCGATCTATACAGTGATCGGTATTTCATATACATATACTAAAAATGCAGGAGAAAATCCGCTGACTGGTGTCATGCTTTCGGTGGCGGCTTTCTTTATCCTTATGCCGATCCAGGTCGTTGGCGAAGGATTCATGGCTGCTAACATGATCGATATTACATATATGGGAAGCAGAGGCTTATTTGTGGCTATCATTGTCGGCGTTGCCGTCTCAGCTCTGTATTGTTTCCTTTCTGCCAAGAATCTGAAACTGAAGTTCCCGGATTCTGTTCCTCCTATGGTATCGGATGCGTTCGGACCAACGATTATTGCGATGATCATTGTTCTTGTACTTCTTGTTTGTAAGGCAGTGTTTATGATGCTTCCGGGTGGAAACCTGTATGACTTTATCGTGAATGTCGTTTCCGCACCTTTAATGTCTATCGCTGCTACACCTTGGAGTTTGATCCTGTTCTACACTTTCTCCAACTTCCTTTGGTTTCTCGGTATCCATCCGGCCGCTTTGAACGGTATCTGGCTTCCGATACTCTTCTCGGCTGGTGCCGCAAATACAGAAGCGTTCCTGAATGGCAATCCGATGCCGTTTGTGCTCTTCTCTGTTCTCAGCAGCTGTGCATATATCGGCGGATTTGGCAATACATTGGCATTATCAGTCCTGACTCTGTTTGCAAAGTCTGAACGTTATAAATCCATGCGCAAACTCGTGATCGTGCCGAACTTCTTCAATATCAATGAACCTGCAGTCTTCGGTTTCCCGATCATGTTGAATCCGTATTACTTCTTCCCGATGGTATTCACATCTCTGGTATCCGGTCTGGTTGGCTGGGGACTGTGCCTTATTGGCTTTATGCCGGCATTCAATCCGACAGTTTCAACCGCATGGGCAATGCCGGTGTTTATCACTGCTGTTCTTTCCGGCGGAATGAAGTATCTGTTGCTTGTGATCATCTGTTTCCTGGTGGATGTGGCAATGTATTATCCGTTCTTCCGCATGGAGGATAACAAGTACTACAACGAAGAACAGTCTCAAAAAGCGTAATTTAAAAACAGAATGCGAATCAGCAAATAGGAGAAAAAATGGCATTCCCGAAGAATTTCTTATGGGGAGGAGCGATCGCCGCTAACCAGGCGGAAGGAGGCTATAAGGAAGGCGGTCGCGGTCTGGAAGACTGCGACATGCTTCCGGCCGGTCCGGATCGTTTCCCGGTATTGGCCGGAATGAAAGTACTTGACGAATCGGATCAGGAACACTATTTCCCCGCCAGATCAGGCATTGATTT
>CADBND010000125.1 GCA_902795875.1 uncultured Erysipelotrichaceae bacterium | reverse complement strand
TAAAAGACGGATGTTACCGACGGGAGGATCAGCCCCCAGAAGGTATTGCGCATGCCCCAGTTTGTAATCGTCTGAAAATTGGTGATGATGACCAGTTCATTGGGGATCATCATCAGAGAAAGAAACATCGTGAAAACAAGATCCCTTCCCTTAAATTCCAGCCTTGAGAAGGCGAAAGCTGAAAGCACCACGATAAACATCATGATGACCGTCGTGATCAACGTAAAGATGATCGTATTGCTGAAATACTTTGCCAAAGGAACAGCTGTAAATGCCTGAACGTAGTTTTCTAATGTCGGAGACAGCGTGAAAAACTGCGGAATATATTCCGAATTATAAGTCGCGTAGGACTTCACGGAAGTCAGAAGCATCCAATAGAACGGGAATAATACGATGATTGCCCAGCAGATAAGCAAAGCAAAGATCAGTACCGTCCAGATGCTGTTTCTTACCCGACTTCTTCTTTTCAGTTCTTTTATCTCATCCATATCACTGATAATGTACGTTTTCCTTGGAAACGAGAAGGTTTATTACGGTGATCGTCAAGACGATCGCAAACAGGATCAATGCAGCTGCCGAAGCAAAAGAAGGATAACCTCCCGAATTGCCATACAGCATGTCATAGACATAGCCTACGATCGTATTCATGCCAGCTGCATTGAGATCGGTCCCGAACAGCGCAACAACATCCGAATAGGCCTTGAACGCCCCAATGAAACCGGTGATGACCAGATAAAACAGGGAAGGCGAGATCATAGGCAATGTGATCTTATAGAAAGTACGCCACTTGGAAGTACCATCCACCCTGGCGGCGTTGTAGTAATCCTTATTAACGGAAGCAAGTGCTGAAGTCAGGATCAGTATCTTGAAAGGAAGTACGACCCAGATCGTATAGAAACACAGCACAAACATCTTTGCCCAATATGGTCCTTCAATGAAATCCACCGAAGCGATACCGAAACTGTTGAGAAGCAAATTGATCAGCCCTTCCGAATAAGCCGTCTTCTTGAACAGGATCATGAAGACCAGACCGACCGCAAGTGTATTGGTCACATAGGGTAGGAAGAAGATCGTCTGAAACAGATCTTTCAGTTTGTTTATCGAATTGAGTGCCAGCGAGATCAGAAGGGCGATGCTCGTAGACAGAGGCACCGTTATGATGACCAGGATGAAGGTATTCTTCACTGCCTGCATGAAATAAGGGTCATGCAATACATAAGAATAATTGTACAGACCTACCCCCTCATAAGTCTGGGAAGCAAAATTATAGCCCTCCTCAAAGGAATAGATCAGAACATCAATGAGCGGATACACCATAAAAACCCCGACAAACAGGAGTGCCGGAAGCAGGTACAGCCACCCTTTCAGATCGTTTTTCTTACCCATGTATCACCTTTTCATCTTCCTTAGAAAAGACATGCACCTTGGCAGGTTTCAAAGAGAAACGAATGATCCCGTTCTCATTGTTGAGCTTCTCATCCGCCGAAACGATAGCCCGGATATCTTCATCGGATATGCAGTTTTCGTTGTGTGTGACGATACTGGTATCCCTGCCGGTCGTTTCCACTCTGTCGAAAACGCATCGGAATGGCCCCTTCTCATCAGGAATGAAAGCTTCCGGACGAACACCGACATAGACTTCCTGATCTTCCGCATCGAAATCAGAGATGCGATCTTCTCCGATATATAATCCGTGGTCCCTGATCTGGCCGTTGAACACATTGATCGCCGGATTGCCTAAGAACTGGGCAACAAAAAGATTGACCGGTTCGTTATATACTTTCTGCGGTTCTCCCATCTGCTGCAAGACACCGGCCTTCATGACGATGATATAATCGGAGATCGACATTGCCTCTTCCTGGTCGTGCGTGACAAATATCGTCGTAACACCTGTTTCCTTCTGTATCCTGCGGATCTGTTCCCTTGTCTGCAGACGCAGTCTGGCATCAAGGTTGGACAAAGGTTCATCCAGAAGCAGGACGCCAGGAGTTTTCACTAATGCGCGGGCGATGGCCACTCTTTGCTGCTGGCCGCCGGAAAGCTCATTCGGCTTGCGGTCCATCAGTGTATCGATCTGTACGAGTTTCGCCGCCTCGAGCGCTCTTTGTTCGATCACTTCCTTACTGAGTTTATCCGCACCCTTGAGATTCTCCAAAGGAAAACGGATATTCTGTCTGACTGTAAGGTGCGGATACAGGGCATAGTTCTGAAACACCATTCCCACTCCCCTGTTTTCAGGCGGAAGACCTGTCACATCCAGATCTCCGAAATAGATCTTGCCGGAAGTAGGCTCTTCCAGACCGCAGATCAGATTCAGGGTCGTGGATTTCCCGCAGCCTGAAGGTCCCAGAAGACCGATCAGTTTGCCGTCGGGTATCTCGAAATCAAAATCGTTCACTGCCGTGACGATCTCGTTTTTATTATTTCGGGAAATAAACTTCTTGGTTAGATGTTCCAATACGATTTTCATAAGGCGATCTCGCTCCTGTACAATCTTTATTATAAATGAAAAAGCCCGCAACGCTGAAAGCTATGCGGACTTTACATCGAAATAGAATCGGGAATACTCTCCCTGTTTTGACTCCACACCGTATGGGAAACCGTGTGCCGTAAGCAGTTCCTTCGCCAAAGAAAGGCCGATACCGGAACCGATGTGGTGACGTTTGTGTTCCTTGTCCACCTTGTAATACCGGTCCCATATGTTTTCAATGTCTTTCTCCTGGATCCCTTCACCATTATCGTAAACATATACGCGCGTAAAATCGCCTCTGTTCTCACTGCCGATCACGATCTTACGTTCTTTCTTGTTGTTGTAGTTCAAAGCGTTGTTCACAAAGTTGTATAAGACCTGTTTGATCCTCTTGACATCGGCATCAACGAAGACATCCTCATCCGTTTTCAGCTGAAGATCAACATCCTGTGACTCGCAGAATTTTTCGTACTGTTTATAGACTTCCCGAAGCAGGTCGTTGAGACTGACTTTTTCCTTATGAAGCTCCACAGCTATCCGGTCGATCTTGGAGATATCGATCAGATCATCAACCAGTGAAGAAAGACGCTTCGCCTCATCAATGATCACATTGATGTTTTCTTCATTGTTTTCCTCCGGCAGATCCCGTATCATTTCTCCATACCCCACGATCATCGTCAAAGGTGTTCTCAGATCGTGCGAAACATTACCAAGCAGTTCCTTCTTGGCTTTATCTGCCTTCAGAATATCTTCATTGGCTTTTTCCAGCGTCTGATTGAGTTCATCAAACTCCATCGACACTGTCTTCACCGATGCAGGATCGTAATTTCCCTTTGAAAGGTTCCTTGATTCCGCATTGATCTGTTTGATCGGATTGATGATATAGCGGGAAATGATTAGTGCCAGGATCAAAGTCATGGCAATGATGATGCCCAGTATGAGCAGATACTGTGACTTGATCGTAGAAATGGTCGTATTCAGAGGTGTGATACCGGATGAGACCATGATCATAGCCATCTCATCATCGACCGTGATCATCTTCGCAAAGATGTATACATCCTCCGGTTTATCCATAAAATGACGCTGATAATGGAAATTGTCAAAAAGCTTTTCCTGCCCTTCGCTTTCCATCACTTCCTTGGCGATCGAATTGATCGTATTATTATCGATGCTTCGAAGTGTACAAGCGCCGGTATAGGAATAATCATCATCATTGGAAACGACACGAACACACACCTCATTGGACATTGAGAGATGTTCGATCACTTCTTCGACATCGTCGTCATCATCGAGGATCGAAGCCACCGTTTCCCCAACGCTCTGTAAAGATTTGACTTTATTCGCCTTATAAAAATCATCCAGAAAAGTTGTCTGAACGAAATATACGAGACCCATGACTACCACAACGAAAGCCAAAAGGATCAAAGTCAGTTGTGAGCGTAAGCTATACTTCCTTTTCAAAGCGGTATCCCACCCCTCTGATCGTAGTTATGTATTTTCCATAGTCCTTCAGGTCTTTGCGAAGGAGCTTCATATGCGTATCCAGAGTCCTGTCATCCGAATCATATTCATAACCCCAGACCTTCGAAATGATCGCCTGTCTTGTCAGCGCATTTCCCCTGTTTTTCAAAAGATAAAGGAGCAGCTCATATTCCTTATTTGCCATATCGACTCTTTCCCCATCGATACTTACGATATGGGCATCTTCATCCACGGTCAATCCATCAACAACGATGCGATTTGAAATGGCCTTGTTTTCCCTTTTCAGGATGACTTTGATGCGCATCATCAATTCTTTCGGTGAGAAAGGCTTCGTCACATAGTCTTCAGCCCCAATATCAAAACCGTAGATCCGGTCATATTCCTGTCCCAGAGCTGTCAGAAGGATACAGGGCACATCCCTTATTTCCTTCATCTTCTTCAAAGCTTCGTAGCCATCCATCTCCGGCATCATCACATCCAGAACAACGAGATCGAAATCTTCTCTCTGAAACAACTCCAAAGCTTGCTTTCCATCACAAGCCAAAACGACCTCATGACCCTCATGGACCGCATATTTTCCAATCATTTCACGGATCTTTTCCTCATCATCAACGATCAGTATTCTTGCCATAATCCCATCTTAACCCCGAAATGTGAATTTCAACTGAATTTTTATTCCCAAAATCATTTTTTCTATTATATAATAGTTATTGTTCTTGCGGATTAGCCAAGCGGTAAGGCAGTGGACTCTGAATCCACCATTTCGAAGGTTCGAATCCTT
>CADBND010000124.1 GCA_902795875.1 uncultured Erysipelotrichaceae bacterium | reverse complement strand
CATACCACGCTTGCCCATGATAGAGTTCAGAAGGGCTGTCTCCTCGCCGCAGACGAATGCGCCGGCACCGAGACGGATATGAACTCTGAAGGAGAAATCAGTACCCAGGATATTGTCACCGAGAAGTCCGACTTCTTCCATTGCCTTGATGGCCAGTCTCAGACGATTGACAGCGATAGGATATTCAGCTCTGACATAGAAATAACCGTTCTGAGCTCCGATAGCGTAACCGCCGATCATCATACCTTCGATAACAGCGAACGGATTTCCTTCCAGGATGGAACGATCCATGAATGCACCCGGGTCACCTTCATCACCGTTGCAGACGAGATATTTCGGACCTTCTACATCCGGAACAAAAGACCATTTTCTTCCTGTCGGGAAACCGGCACCGCCTCTTCCTCTAAGTCCGGAATCAAGAACTTCCTGAATGACAGCTTTTCTGTCCATCTTCAGCGCTTTTGCCAGACCCTGAAATGCTTCAGCACCTAATGCTTCTTCAATATTTTCCGGGTCGATCGCACCACATCCGTGTAAAGCGATCCTTATCTGTTTCTTATAGAATTCAATGTCGTCCTGTTTCGTGACTTTTTCATGAGTCCTGGGATCGACATAGAGCAAACGATCAACGATCTCGTTATTCTTGAGATCCTTTTCGACGATCTCATTGACATCATCGAGTTTGACCATCCTATAAAGAGTATCTTCCGGGAAGATCTTAACGAAAGGTCCCTGCGAACAGAAACCGAAGCAACCTACCTGGTTGACGGTTACCTTATCATCAAGACCCTCAGCCTTGATGACCTCTACGAATTTTTCTCTGATCTCAGCAGAGTGAGACGATAAGCATCCTGTACCACCACAGAGAACGACATGACGTTTGCCATCCGTTCCCTTGAACTTGTCGTTCAGGCATTTGGTACAAGCGGCTTGTCTGGCTTCCAATTCTTCAAAATTACGAATCAGTTCTGACATTACTACTCTCCTCCGTTTTTATACTTCTCGATCAAAGGTGCGACCTGGTCAACGGACATCTTCGGATAGACGGTTCCATTGATCTGGACTGCCGGAGCGATACCGCAAGCACCGATGCATCTTAAAGCATCAAGCGTAAACAGACCGTCTTCAGAAGTCTCACCCGGTTTGATACCAAGGATCTCCGAAAACTTGTCGATGACATTCTGTGCACCCTTGACATAGCACGCGGTACCCAGACAACATCCGACAACATTCTTTCCTTTCGGCTTCAAAGAGAAGAATGAGTAGAAAGTGACGACACCGTAGATCTCGGCGACACTGATGCCGGTACGTTCAGAAACAAGTTCCTGAACTTCCAGAGGAATATAACCGTATTCCTTCTGAATGTCACTCAAAATCATCATCAGCGGTGTTTCTTCGTCTAAATAACGATCACAGATCTCATTGATCTGCTTAACAGCCGCTTCTTGTAAATGAGCCATTATTTTATCCTCCTATCGCTCGATAAAATCACATGCAAAAACTTTCGTTTTTCATATCAAATTACATTAAAATTTTACCATGCACCTATTATGGTTAGTAAAGGCTAACCGATACCGGCCATCAAAGTTTTTTGTATCCAAATCGTTTTTATCGTTTTGAAAAAAAGAAAAAGTCAGCGATCTTCGGATAGAGCTGAAGATCGAAGTTTTCTTTGGCGTGTTTCTTCATTGCCAGATCAGCGATATGTCCATGAAGCCAGACTGCATCTTCAACAGCTATATCCGTATCTTCATACAGCGCACATGCGCCTGCAATCATTCCGGTAAGGATATCACCGCTCCCCGCTCTGGCAAGACATGAGTTTCCACTGTCATTCTTCCTTATTTTCCCATCTTTATATGCGATTATCGTCTCCGGTCCTTTCAATACCAAAGTGATACGCTTCTTTTTCGCAAAATCGGAAGCGATCTTTACCTTGTCTATTTCAATCTTTTCGATATCCATTCTGCATAACAAGGAAAACTCGCCCATGTGCGGAGTCAGTATCAGGTTTTCGTTAAGCTTATATAATTCTTCATTCTGTGCAAGGATCTTCAAGCCATACGCATCCACAACAAAAGGAACATTGATATTTCTCAAAAGATATTCAAAATACTCTTTTGCGTATTTTGATCGGTCCATACCGGAACCAAAACCGATCGCTTTGATCTTTCGAAAGAAGTTCTCATCGAAAATTTCTTTCTGGTCCGCATCGTAAGGATGATACACGGCTGACATCTCGTTTGCGGCAACGATCGGATAGATCGATCCAGGCAGGAAACTGTGTATATAGGATGCTCCGATGCTTCTTGCACCGATCAGATTAAAGTAGGCTGCTCCAGCCATCCCATACGATCCCGAGACAAAAGCCACGACGCCGTTGTCATACTTATTGGAGTCCTCTTTTCTTTTCGGATAATGCTCAAAAAAATCTTTTTCATTCATATTTTCATTCTATCATCCGAAAAACTGTTCAATTCGAAACAAATGGATAAATTGGGTACCAACGAAAAAACAATTTGTTATATACTTTTAAATATGAAAAAGATAGGTTTTGACAACAAGAAGTACATCAGACTGCAATCGCAGAACATCTCGAAACGTGTCGCCAAATTCTCCAAACTGTATCTGGAATTCGGCGGTAAACTATTTGATGACAATCACGCATCCCGTGTTTTGCCGGGCTTCGAACCGGATTCCAAGATCAAGATGCTTCTGAAGCTGAAAGACAAGGTCGAGATCGTTCTTGTCATAAACGCAAACGACATCGAAAAAAACAAGATGCGTTCCGATCTGGGCATCACCTATTCGCAAGACCTTCTAAGACTTATCGATTCCTTCAATCTGGTGCAGCTGCAGATAGGCGGAGTTGTCATCACCCATTTCAATAAACAAGTCGATGCGATCAAACTGCGTAAGAATCTTGAAAAATCAGGTATTAAAGTTGCATACCATTATGCCATCGACAATTATCCGAACAATGTGGATCTTATCCTTTCGGATAACGGTTTCGGAAAAAACGAATATCTTGAGACGAGCAGAGAAATCATCGTTGTCACCGCACCTGGACCCGGTTCCGGAAAGATGGCGACTTGTCTGTCCCAGATGTATCACGACAATAAGCGCGGATTAAAGTCCGGATATGCGAAGTTTGAGACTTTCCCCATCTGGAACCTGCCGCTCAATCATCCGGTCAACCTCGCCTATGAGGCGGCTACTGTTGACTTACAGGATGTCAATATGATCGACCCCTTCCATCTTGAGGCATACAAAAAGATCGCCATCAACTACAACCGTGATGTCGAAGTATTCCCTGTTTTAAATGACCTCCTTGTAAGAATCATGGGGAAACAGATATACAAATCTCCTACCGACATGGGTGTCAACATGGTGGGACATTGCATCTGCGATGATGAAGTCTGCCAGAAAGCAGCGAAGGACGAGATCATAAGACGTTATTACGATACGGAGATCGATGTACGCCGTGATATCCTGAGCGAAGAACAGCTCTTCAAGATGGAGACCATCATGAATAAGGCTGGTGTCACCAAGTCAGATAGAAAAGTCGCTGTAAAAGCCAATGAGCTTGCCAGAAAGACGAAAGAACCGGCTGTTGCCATCGAATACAACGGAAAGATCATAACCGGCAAGACATCCAAGCTCATGGGTGCTTCCGCTGCCTGTTTGTTGAATGCAGCCAAGATCGCCGGCGGTATCCCTGATGTGCATCTGCTTTCAGAAAAAGTGCTGGCTCCGATTCAGGAACTCAAAACGAAATACCTCCATGGCAACAATCCGCGTCTTCATACCGACGAAGTATTGATCGCCCTGGCGGTCGATTCGATCACTTCCGATATCTGTGACAGGGCATTGAAGGCTCTGGAAAACCTGAAAGGCTGTGACGTACATTCCTCCGTCATCCTCTCTCAAGTCGATATCAACACATTTAAAAAGTTAGGCATGCACCTAACCATGGATCCGATCTATCAATCCAAGAAGCTGTATCACGCAAAGTGATCACAGATGTCCTGCAATGGGCAATCACTGCAATCCGGCTTTACAGCCTTGCACTTGTATCTTCCAAAGAAAATAAACTGATGATGCAATT
>CADBND010000123.1 GCA_902795875.1 uncultured Erysipelotrichaceae bacterium | reverse complement strand
GACCTATTATGTCAAAGAATCGCAGCTTGTTTTGGAACGTAGAGATTGTGTAAGGGAAAAGACTCTTTTTGCGTTAAGAGATCATGTTTTGACGAATGCTTATGACGATTTCCATATTAATGGCTTTGTGAAGAAGGGATCACAATTGTCGGTCGACGGTTTCAACGAACTGCTGGAAGACGGCACCGTAGATTATTATTTTGTCAACGAAGAGGGATATATCTCTTCAAAATATACTGCTCCCGAATACTACGAGACGGCTTACGATTCTTCCATCTATGAAGATGTCTATTATGGAGAAGGTGGCTCGCCACTAGAGATCGATTATTATCCCAAAGAGGATTTCGTCCCCAAAACAAAGATGCCGGATATCGTGAATGCTCTGTATATCAATGCGGAAGCGGTCGCTGATGCGTCGTCTTTTATTGAGATCGCTGAATCATCGCCGGGTATCAACGCTTTTGTCGTTGACATAAAGGACTGTTATGTTGATACACAACTCGCCTATGAATCTCAGGTCGCGAAGGAGTATGCACCTTCAACTTTCAATATCCCAAATTCCTACGAGACTTACCGGGACAATATCCGGAAACTGAAAGATGCCGGTTATTATCTGATCGGCAGGATCACTGCTTTCAAAGACGATTCCTTTGCATCAGATAATCCGGATGAAGCTTTGATGTATGACGGAAGATTATACAATTACGGTTCTGTGAAATGGCCTTCCATCTATTCCCGGAAGATGTGGGAATACAATGTAGCATTAGCTATGGAGGCAGTAGAGGAAATGGGCTTTGATGAGATCCAGTTTGACTACGTTCGTCTTCCTGAAGATGTGGAAGATGTCGATCTGAGAAACAATTATGATGAAACAAGAGGGCAGGCGGTAAGCAATTTCCTCAGATATGCAACGGAGTATCTCCATGCGAAGGGTGCCTACGTATCAGCCGATGTGTTTGGCGAGACCAGTGGAAGTGAAACGGATACCTTCTCAGCTTTTGTTTCCTATTACGGTCAGTTCTGGCCAGCCATTTCCAATGTGGTAGATGCCATCTCTTCGATGCCTTATCCTGATCATTTCGCAAGTTATGCCTATGGGATCTACGATCCCTGGAACAGACCGGGAGAGCTCATGTACAGCTGGGGCAGGGCAACATATCACGCGCAGGAAAAAACTTACGATAAGGCAAAATGCCGTACCTGGATCATGGCACAGGATTCCGATCCCTATGAAGTATACTACGGTCCGGACTTTATAAAAGCCCAGATCGATGGGCTCAAGGAAGCAGACGTATTTGATGGATTCATGACCTGGAATGCCGCTTCCAGCATATCAAAATACTGGTCTTACAGTGAAGTATTGAACTGATCTTTCCTGATGATATAAGTGATCGGTGCGTCGATCTTGTACTGACGATAGGTTTCACATATGTGAAGCCTTTTTTCTTCGATATAGTCTTTTAGAAGATAGTACTCTTCTTTGCCTCCTTTGTGGCCGATATAGAAAGTGATGACGATATATCCTCTGTCTTCAAGGAAGTCATAGGCTTTTTTAAAAGCGATCAGCGTTTCCTTTGCCTTTGTGATCCTTGTTTCATCGGAATTGGGAAGATATCCCAGATTGAAAAGAAAAAGCCGGATCTTTTTCTTCAGGTATCTGTCCAGGTGGATGTGATTGTCATTGATGAATTGAACATTATCGGTGTCTTTAAGCTTTTCTTTCGACCGTCTTATGGCTTCCGGGGAGATATCAAAAGCAAGGACTTCGCCTGCAAGACCGCTTAAAAACAGGGTGTCGTTTCCGTTTCCGGCAGTCATATCGACGACGGTATCTGTCTTTTTGATCAAAGGCCGGATGTATTTGTGCACAAAGGTGTTGTTATTCATATAAACGACCCTGGAAAGTGTTTCTTTTCCGCATCAGTTTATCGATATCGTTGAGAATGGTGGTCTTGTTTAATACCCAGTCGGGTGCCAGAAGGTCTTCTTTGATCGGATCACCTGTCAGTCTCTCGATGATTATATGACCAGGAAGCAGTTCAAGCTGGTCGACGATAAGCTCAATATATTCTTCACGAGAGATGATATCGAACGGTTTTCTGATATACATTTCACCCAAAGCGGTATCTTTCAGGACATGAAGCATGTGGATCTTGATGGCGTCGAAAGGAAGATGAGCGATATCTTTTATCGTTTGAAGCATATCTTCTTTTGTTTCGAACGGAAGACCGTTCATGACGTGGACACAGACTTTGATCGATGTTTTCTGAAGACGGAAAAGAGCGTTTGTGAAATCGTTGAAATCATGTGCGCGGTTGATGAGTTTTCCGGTCCTGTCGTTGGAAGACTGAAGCCCCAGTTCCAGCCAGATCGGTTTGATGGCAGTGAGGGAATGAAGATATTCGATCGTCTCTTCTTCCAGGCAGTCACAACGCGTTGCGATCGCGATCTCAGCAACTTCGTCCATGTTCAAAAAGGGTTCCAGCATCGCCTTGATCTTGGAGAGGGGACCGTAAGTGTTGGAGAAAGACTGGAAATAGGGGATATAAAAGCGATTTGGCCATTTACGGTCCATGATCTCTTTGTTGTCATGATATTGTTTCAGAAGGTCTTCTTTTATGGAGGCATTGGAATCGCCGCTTCCATATGCCGAGCAGAAGATACAGCCTCCGTAGGCTTTTGATCCGTCCCTGTTGGGGCAGGTAAAACCGCCATCAAGGATGACTTTGGCTACTTTGCCCTGATAGGTCGTTTTCAGATAATAGTTATAGGTATGATACCGTTTTTCGTTGAACGAATAGCGAAATGGATTTTCCATGATTCAATTATATGAAAAGACAGATCACTCTGTCTTTTCTGTTTACTGAATATCTTTTTTGCTTTCTTCTGTCTGCGGGATCCGATCGGCGATACGGATGAATATCAGACCGAATATAAAGAAAGCAGCCAGGCATCCTACGGCGACATTGATACTCTTGATCGTCGTTCCGAAGATGTTGAAGACTCCGCCTGTCCGGATACCGATCTTTTTGACCAGGAAGAAGACGAAGGAGCCTAAGAAAGATGCGCCTTTCGCAAAGATGTCGTAGATTCCGAAGTATTCACCAGAGTTCTCATCAGGGATGATCTTAGCGAAATAACTTCTGGAAAGCGATTGAATGGATCCTTGGAAGCATCCGACACCAAACGCCATAATGGCGAACTGCCACAGTACTTTTAATGTCAGGGCATAGAGACATACAGCTGTATAGCCAAGGATACAGATCTGAATGAGGAATACCGTATCCTTTTTCTTTGACAGTCTGGCGAATACCAGCGAACCGACCCAGGCAACGACTTGTGTCAGAAGAAGGAACACGACTTGTCCTACGGTGTTGAGACCGAGATCCGTTCCCAGGTTGATGCAGTTGTCTATGATCGTGCCGACACCGTCAATATAGAGGAAGAAGGCCAGCAGGAAGTAGAGGACTTTCTTGTCTTGCGTGGCGATCTTTTTCAAAGTGCCGAATATCTTTTTGAAGGCATAGGAGACAGTAGCTTCTTTGCCTTCCACGTAGTTGATCTGTTTGTAGTTTTTGAGCAAAGGCATCGTGACGATCCACCACCATACGGCAGTCACGGTAAAGCCGATGATCCTTGAGACGGAACCCGGAAGGATCTTGAGCATATCCGGCCCCATGACATAGGCGATGAGTGCAACAAGGAAGGGGATGCAGGAACCGATATAGCCCCAGGCGTATCCGTATGCGGATACTGCATCGGATCGGTCATCCGTTGTGACGTCATTGAGCATCGAATCATAGAAAGTCAGGGATGCCTGATAGAAGATCTTCGTCAGGATATAGACAATAAGGAAGAGGAGCCAGCTGCCGACGAAACCGTTGAGGATACAGCCGATGACGCCTAAAGCAACAGCCGTAGAGAAGAAGATCTTCTTGGT
>CADBND010000122.1 GCA_902795875.1 uncultured Erysipelotrichaceae bacterium | reverse complement strand
TCTTTTGCCTTTTCGAGCATTTCCTTGCAGTAATCGAGTTTTTCATCGTCAACGAGAGATTCACCGATCTCTTTGCCCTGTGCCTTCAGGAATGTGTATGCCATACCACCACCGATGATCAGGGTGTCGCATTTTTCGAGCAGATTGTTGATGACTTTGAGCTTGTCAGCGACTTTAGCACCACCCAGGATACCTACAAACGGTCTGACAGGATTTTCAACTGCATCGCCAAGGAACTTCAATTCCTTTTCAACCAGGAAACCGGCAGCGCTCGGTAAATGAGTCGGGATACCGACAGTAGAAGCATGTGCTCTGTGGACAGAACCGAATGCATCTTCAACGAACAGATCACCTAATGAAGCCCAGTATTTGCCCAGTTCTTCATCGTTCTTGGATTCGCCTTTTTCATATCTGGTGTTCTGCATAAGAACGACTTCGCCTTCCTTCATTTCGGCAACGGCATTCTCAAGTTCAGCACCTCTTGTAGCGTTTACGAAGATGACCTTGTTGTCAGGCAGGTATTCCTGCAGCTTTTTGGCAACGATGACCATGTCATTCTTCTTCTTTGCTGCTTCGATCTCTTCTTCGCTCTTCTTGTAATCAACTTTGCCAAGATGGGAAAGAAGGATGACCTTAGCGTTGTTTTCAAGCAGATATCTGATCGTCGGTAATGCTGCGACGATCCTGTTGTCATCTGTGATGACATCACCTTTGTGCGGTACATTGAAGTCAACGCGAACGATGACTTTCTTGCCCGCTACCTGTAAATCTGTAACCAGCTTTTTAGCCATAACAAAACTCCTCCTAAATACACAATAATTATAGCATCTCGGACAATAAAAAAAGTAGGACATTATTACCTACTTCCTTCATTTTTCTGATCCGCCTCGGACTTCTTTTTCCGACCGGATTCTTCGATCCCGTACTGAGCACATTTCCGGGCATATTCCTTTTCTGCCGCGTTGAGTTCAGCCAGGACTTCTTCAAGACTTCTCATATAAAACAAACCTCACAACATTTTCAATTCTAGCACAATATTTTAAAATAGAGTTATGTATTTGAAAGAAGATACAAGCAATACGATCGTGATCGAAAAGTCCCGTTTCATCTGCTACATCAGGCACGTGAGAAACGAAGAGGAATACCGTTCCTATCTCAATGAGATCAGAAAACTGCACTATGATGCCAGCCATGTCTGTTCCGCATTGATCTGCGGAAATATCCGCCGTTCATCCGATGACGGAGAACCGTCCGGTACTGCCGGTGCCCCTATATTGAGCGTTCTGGATAAGAACGGTCTTGACCAGACATGTGCTCTGGTCGTTCGTTATTTCGGCGGGATCAAACTGGGAGCCGGAGGCCTTATCCGGGCTTATTCCTCCGCCGTAAGCGAATGTATCCGGAAAGGGACACTTGTGGAAGACCAGATCCTTCCCAAATACCGCCTCGATCTCACTTACGAGATGTCAAACCGCATCGACCACTACATGCGTAACAACACGATCATTATCGACCGGATCTACGACATTGGTATGGCATATATCTTCGCTCTCGACGATCAAAACAAGATCGAAACGATAAAAGAATTCACCAAAGGCATCGAACCGGTAAAGATCGGTGAAGAATGTATACAGAAAGAAGTATAATAAATATATGAAAACAGTAAATCAGTTCATGCCCTACGTCTACGGACTGCTTATCATCGTCCTGATCGGAACTTTGATCGCCTTTTTCGTGCGTCTTTCCAAGACGATGAAAAAAGTAGCCGAAACGCTACAGGGAACACAAGGCATGAGCGAAAAACTTGAAAAAATGAATGAAAGTGTAGTAAAGATCCAGGCCAGCAAAGAAAGCTGGACATTCTTCGCTGCGATCTTCGCCATATCCGTCATAATTAAAGAAACATTCAAGTACTACAGGAGCGAACGATCTCTGTCAAAGTCTTTCGCAAAAGCTTTAAAAAGACACGCTTCTGTCGTGACAAAGTTGAAGTTCTGACCGAACACATAGAGATATACGAAAGCCGGGAATGATATCCCGGCTTTTTGATCTATATGATTATTTGGTTCCGTAGATACGGTCGCCGGCATCGCCAAGACCCGGTACGATGTATCCGATATCGTTGAGATGATCATCCAGAGCTGCCAGATAGAGATCTACGTCAGGATGTGCTTCGGTAAATGCTTTTACGCCTTCCGGTGCACCAACCAGACATACCATCTTGATGTTCTTGGCACCTCTTTCCTTGACCTTTGTCACTGCGGCGATCGCGCTGCCGCCCGTCGCCAGCATCGGGTCGAGGACCAAGACAACACCTTCACTGATCTCTTTCGGGAATTTTGCGAAGTATTCGACCGGTTCCAGAGTCTCTTCATTTCTGTAAAGTCCCATAAAACCGACTTTAGCGGTCGGGATAAGGTCCATGATGCCATTGACCAGACCCATACCGGCACGAAGGATCGGTACGAGAATAACTTCCGTTCCAAGTATCTTGGTGTCACAAGGACCCATCGGTGTTGTGATGTGGACATCTTTGAGCGGCAGGTCACGGCATACTTCGTAAGCCATCAGGGATGCGATCTCATCGAGATTTTCTCTGAAATCCTTATGCCCCGTTTCTTCCATACGCATATAAGTCAGTTTATGAGTGATAAGCGGATGATCTAAAACTGTAACCATGATAACCTCCTGTTTTTTATTCTTTTTCTATTATAACCAATCAAACAGGATATAGAAGCATAAAATCATTTTTTATTTT
This sequence comes from uncultured Erysipelotrichaceae bacterium, assembly GCA_902795875.1. Taxonomy (GTDB): domain Bacteria; phylum Bacillota_I; class Bacilli_A; order Erysipelotrichales; family Erysipelotrichaceae; genus Colivicinus. Next base: position 12,454 of record CADBND010000122.1, on the reverse strand, counting down.
TCGTCGTAGGTAAAAGAAATGTCCTTTTTCAGAATCTCAGGAAGCTGTTCAAGATCGCTGATGGATACGTTTGCCGCCTGTGACAATTGATCGGATCGTTTCGGATCACCAAGACAAGCGACCGTATAGGCTCCGTAATTCTTTCCGCAGTCGATATCCATCAAAGAATCACCGATCATGACACATTCCCGATACCAGCCATTTCTTTCAACGAGCTTGAAGATCCCTTCCGGATCAGGTTTCTGTTTTTCCACATCCGTGTATCCGCAGATATCATCAACAAGGTCAGACATTGAAAAATCCTTGAGAATGGATTCGATACCGGCCCTGGAACGTGTGGAGATGATCCCGATCTTATAGCCCTCATCGTGAAGTTTTCTGAGTACTTCTTCGGCATGAGCCATCGGATGATTCGTGAACGGTGCGATCTCTCTTTGTCTGGCATGATATGCATCAGACAGCGTCTCATAATCGATGTCCGGAAAGTATTTCGGAAACAGGGTCTTCAATGCCGGGCCGATGATCTCATCTTTTACCTCATCGGTGAATTTTTCTTCATCGGAATACTTCTGAAACAGATAACGGTACGATTCAACGATCGATTCCCTGGTATCCATCAGAGTTCCATCAAAATCAAACATCAGCGTCGGCTTTTCCTTTTTGATAAAGCGGTCCAGAACACCGAGATATCCCAGAATCCCGACAATAAAGAAGACGATCGAAGTCAGCTGTGCCATTCTGAAACTGCCAATATAAAGCGAATCGGTCCTTCTTCCTTCAATGAAGAAACGGATCAATCCATACCACATCAGATAAGCATATGCCAGATCTCCGCGCTTGTTCTGACGTTTCTTCAGAACAAGATAGATCAAGACCCAGCCCAAAAGGCACAGCATCGATTCATAGAAGAAAAGCGGTTCGTAATAGTGTCCGTTAATAAACATGCCTTTTTTCAGAAAAGAAAGGATGCCGTCAAAATAAGCTTCGCTCACTTCTCCTCCGTGGCATTCCCTGTTCACAAAGTTGCCCCAGCGTCCGCTTGCCTGTCCCAAAAGCACATTCGGCAAGACCAGATCAAGCATCTTCATAAAGGAATAATGATTCTTTTTGATATAGAAATAAGCGAAAAGAGCGCCGGCGACCAGACCGCCCTGTATTGCCAGCCCACCATCCCAGACACGCACGATCCGTATCGGATCGGCAAGATAATAAGAAAGGTCGTAGAAGATACAGAACCAGAGACGTGCACCAATGATCCCTGCCCATAAGGTATAGACAAAGAAGGAATCGAAAAAATCCAACGATATGTAACGGGTCTTTTTCACATCCTTTTTTATGACCAGGTAAGCCATGAGTGCACCAAACATGATCAATACCGCATACCAGCGGATATCGAACTGTAAGCCAAAGATTGAAAAAGACAGAAATGTCTGTTCATTCGGAAAGAAACGGATCATCTTTCAGCCCCCTTCCTTTCCAGTTCCTGACGGTAGCGTGTTTTGAAATCCTCATTGGAATTAAAGCCCAGTTTGCTTAAAAGATAGTTGGAAACGGCTGCTTCGATGATGACAGACAAAGATTTACCTTCAGTGATCGGAATGGTCAGCATCGGAACATCCAGCCCCAAAACATTGAAAGTCTCGTTGATCGGATTGAGACGGTCGCTCTCCATATTCTCATCATATTTGACGAGTTTGATCACAAAATCCAACTGACAGCGATTGAGATAGGCGTTTGCACCAAACATCCTGGTGACATCGACGATACCCAGACCTCGGATCTCCAGCATCCTCTTCAGGATCTTAGGAGCCTCGCAAAGTAAGCTCTTGTGTACCCTTCTGACATCGACCCTGTCATCCGCCACCAGCATGTGGCCACGGTTGATCAGATCGAGCGCAAGTTCGGATTTACCGATACCGGATTTACCGGTTATCATGACGCCTCTGCCGTAGATATTCATCATGACACCATAAAGCGAATCGGTCTGTGCCAGCATCTCCGAAAGGAAGGATACCAGATCAACGATCAGCTGATAAGTCTGCCCTTCATAACGGAAGATCGGGAAATTCTTATAATTGGCAAGATCGATCAGAGAATCCATCGGGGTGAAATCGCCCGACAGGATGATACAAGGTGTATAGGAATCGGTTATGATCTCGAAACGCGCACGCTGGGTATCGTAATCGAATTTGGACATGTATTCATGTTCCTTGGTGCCCAGTATGACGACCCTTTTGAGATCGTTGGATTCCAGATAGCCAGACAATTCCAGACCCGGACGGTTGATATCCGGAGCGATCGCCCAGCGGTTCAGGGAATCATCGTTTCCCGTAAGCTGTTCCAGTGACAGATGTTCCTTGATCTGTCGGACATAGACTCTCTTGTTGAGTTCAGTATTTGCCATGTTTCTCACCTAACACTTTCTTCAAATATTCTCCGGTATATGAGCCGGCAACTTCCGCAACTTCTTCCGGTGTTCCTTCCGCAACGATCCTTCCTCCGGCATCACCGCCATCCGGTCCCAGGTCAATGATGTGGTCGGCACATTTGATGACATCGAGGTTGTGTTCTATGACTACCACAGAATCACCGTTGTCTACGATCCTATCAATGATGCGGATCAGTTTGAGGACATCGTCCATATGTAATCCCGTCGTCGGTTCATCCAGAACAAACATCGTCTTACCCGTCGGCTTTTTCTGCAGTTCAGAAGCCAGCTTGACACGCTGCGCTTCTCCGCCGGAAAGCGTTGTTGCGCTCTGTCCGAGTTCGATATAGCCTAGCCCCACATCATAGAGGACCTGCAGTTTATCTTTGATCTTTTTGTGGTTTTTAAAGAATTCCAAAGCTTCCTTGACCGGCATCTTCAGAACATCGTAGATATTCTTGCCTTTGTATCGCACTTCCAGAGTCTCGGAATTGTATCTTTTTCCATGACACTCTTCGCATTCCACATAGACATCCGGAATAAACAGCATTGAGATCCTCTTGACGCCATCGCCATAACACGCTTCACATCGCCCGCCCGGCACATTGAAAGAATAACGCGACTTGGTGTATCCACGCTCCTTGGAATCGGGTGTCATCGCATAAAGATCGCGGATATCGTCAAAGACGCCGGTATAAGTCGCCGGATTGGAGCGTGGTGTACGGCCGATCGGATCCTGTGTGATGTAGACGATCTTGTCGATATTCTTGAGCCCATCCACCTTTTTTACTTTACCTGGTCTGACCTTCACTCTATCCAAAGACTTCATGATCGCTTTGGTCATAGTCTCGATCACTAGTGAAGACTTTCCGGAACCGGAAACACCCGTCACACAGGTAAACTTGCCCAGAGGAATGAAAACATCGATATTCTTGAGGTTGTTTTCTTCCGCACCGATGATCTTAATAAACTTTCCGTTGCCTTTTCTTCTCTTTTTCGGGATCGGGATCTCCTTACGGAAAGAAAGATACTGTCCCGTGATCGACTTCTCGTCTTTCAGGATCTCTTCCGGAGTACCCGCAAAAACGACTTCGCCGCCTTCCTTTCCGGCACCGGGTCCGATATCGACGATATAATCCGACGCCAGCATCGTCTCCCCGTCGTGTTCGACGACGATCACGGTGTTGTCAAGATCCCGCATCTTTTTCAATGTATCGATCAGTTTGGCATTATCCTTCTGATGTAAGCCAATGGAAGGTTCATCCAGAACATATAAAACGCCGGTAAGAGCTGAACCGATCTGTGTTGCCAGACGGATACGCTGCGCTTCTCCTCCGGAAAGAGAACCGGCAACTCTGTCAAGCGTCAGATAATCCAGACCAACATCTTTCAGGAAACGCAAACGGGAACGCAGTTCGTTCAAAAGCGTCCTGGCAATCTCCGTGCGCATTGGATCGAGTTTGATCTCTTCATATCTTTTCAATGCGCTGCTGATCGACATACAGGTTGCTTCATAGATGTTGCTTCCGTCAACTCTGACAGAAAGCACTTTTTCATTCAGACGCGCACCATGACACTTGCTGCACTCGGATTCCACCATGAAGGAACCGTAGTATTCCTTGCCAAACTTGGACTGCGTCTCTTCAAATCTTCTTTCGATCAGAGTTTTGACTCCTTCGATATAGCCCACCTTGTTGTAGGTGGTACCGCCGGTAGAAGTGACGGTATAACGGATCTCCTCATCCGAACCGTAAAGGATGATATCCATTTCCTTCTTGCTCATTTTATTCAAAGGCTTGGTTTCGGAGATCTTGTAATGTTTCAATAAAGTCGCAAAATTCTGCCATTCCAGATTGTTGGAACCGTAAATATTCTTGTAGTAGCGGATACCGCCTTCAGCGATCGATTTGCTGCGATCGGGCATGAGATAGTCCAGATCCACCGACATCGTCACGCCAAGCCCCTTGCATTCCTCACAAGCGCCTAAAGGCGAGTTGAACGAAAAAAGACGCGGCTCCAGTGTAGGGACGGTAAATCCGCACTTCGGACAAGCCTGATGGGAAGAAAACAGATCTTTCACTCCTCCGTGCTTTACTTCACAAGTCCCGCCCGTTAGATTCAATGCGATCTCCAGCGAATCGTTGAGACGGGTCTCTATCCCTTCCCTTTTGACGATCCTGTCGACGACAACTTCGATGTTATGTCTTTTGTTCTTATCGAGTTCCGGGACACTTTCGATGTCGTAAAGTTCATCGTCCACATACAGACGCATGTAGCCATCCTTCTTCAGTTTTTCAAAATAATCCTTGAATGTCCCCTTCTTATTGGCAACGACGTTGGCAAGGATCTCCATCCTTTCCCCATCGGGATAAGTCATGATGTTCCGGACCATTCCGCTCACGGTCATCGCCTCGATCGGCTCGTTATGATTAGGACAGTAAGCGATCCCGCAGCGCGCATAAAGAAGACGCAGATAGTCATAGATCTCCGTGATCGTTGCGACCGTTGAACGCGGGTTATTTGATGTGGTCTTCTGATCGATCGCGATGGCAGGTGAAAGCCCCTCGATGACATCGACATCCGGTTTATCTACACCGCCCAAAAACTGGCGGGCATAACTTGAAAGAGATTCCACATATCGTCTCTGACCTTCCGCGTAGATGGTGTCAAAAGCCAAAGAAGTCTTTCCGGAACCGGAAAGGCCTGTCATTACGATCAGTTTATTCCGGGGCAGATCAAGAGAGATGTTTTTCAGATTGTTCACCCTTGCCCCGCGTATCACGATCTTATCGTTCATTCTTTCGTCCTCTTAATCTTTCTCTTTACTTTAGACAACACTTCATTCAAACGGGCTGAATATCTGTTTCCTCTGAAACCTTTAATTCCCGATATGACATGAGCGTACATGTCTCCATAGGATTCCGCGATCCTTTCAAAGCGGTAATCGACGTATTTCCTTTTCTTCTCTCCTATCTTATCCATGGCAGAATAGAAACGATTGCCTACTGCCTTGGATTCATCCAGAAAAGATCCGACAAAGGAATCCATTTGTTCGTTGATGCTGTTTTCGGTGTTTTCCACTCTTTTTATAAAGTTGGAGATGACGCTCACACTCGCAGTCAGGTCCGCACTCATCAGTGCCACGGATATCAAAGCAAGCAATTGAGCCGTTTCATCATTCATGGCCATCAGCTTCGGCATGATGTAAGGATTGATCACATAGATAATGATCAGACCCGCTATGCCAAAGCCGATCGAAGCCGGCAGACATATCCTTCCGTTTATATTAAGCGGAGCCATCGAATAATCCCACCAGTAGGCATGAAAGGTCTTCTCCAGGACATAGTGTACCACATATTCCAGGATCGCCGATGCGGCCATGGAGATCAGGAATACAGACATGTAGGAATAGGAAGTATAGAAATATGTGAAAAGGATCGTGCCTATCGTTGCTCCGGCTCCATAGATCGGTATCGCCGGACCGAAAAGAAAACCGCGATTCTCCCATTTCCCCGCCCAGATCGTCATCGCCAGGCACTCATAGAAGTATCCAACCACTGAAAGAAGTGCGAAATAGATCACAAAACGGCTGGTCATCTTGTAAAAGTCTCCTTTAATGCACTCAGTTTATCCGCCATACAGACGATCATGGCCTCCCTGCTGGAAGGAAACCGGCGGAAGGTCAAAGGCCACATGTGACAGCGGATCACTTTCTGAACATTTTCATCGATATCAAAATGATCCACCGCATTCTGACAGGCGATATCAGGATGTGTAAAGCCATGCATCTTGAATATATTTACAAAAAGCCTGGCATCATGCCAGTCATACAGATAAAAATCATGTAACAGAGCTCCGATCAGAAGCGTCTTAAGATCGCACTTTCTGCCGGTCTTTTCATTGATCTTGTATGCCATGGCAGCAACATTCAGGCTGTGAGCATAGACACTGACCCGACCGTGTGCCTTATATTCCTGCATCTTTTTTACCGAACTGTCGGAAAGATAGTCCTTCAGCAGATCCTGAAACTCCCTGATCTGTTCACAAGTCATTTTCACCACTTAATTATACAATGCTATAATATCTTTATGCGTGAAAACATCGTCAAACTGGACTATCAGGACAAAGAGATCTATCTGGTTAAAACAGCCCATGTATCGAAGACATCGGTACAGGATGTGACCGAATGCATCGAAGAAGTCGATCCCGACTCGATCTGTATCGAGCTGGATGCGCAGCGCTACGAACGTCTCGAAAATCCTCAGGAATGGCGCAATACCGATATCGTTGAAGTCATCAAAAACAAACAGGTCGGTTTTCTCATGGTAAACGTCATCCTCTCTTCTTTTCAAAGAAGGATGGCCAAGTCTCTGGGCTCCAATACGGGCGGAGAGATGATGGAAGCCATTCGCTTGTCCAAAGCTATGAACAAGCAGCTCGTCCTTGCGGACAGGCCGATCAAGACCACTTTCTCCAGGATCTGGTCGATGCTGCAGGGAAAAGAGAAATTCAAGCTTCTTACAGGCATCATCTCCTCCATCTTCGACGACGAAGAGATCTCCGAAGAGGACCTTGCAAAACTCAAGGAAGCGGATGCTCTGGAAGCCGCTTTGATGGAAGTATCGAAAGAATTCCCAACCGTCAAAAAGATACTGGTAGATGAAAGAGACATGTATCTGTCCCAGAAGATCAAAAAAGCACCGGGAAAGAAGATCGTCGCCGTCATTGGCGCAGCGCACGCTGCCGGAATCGTCCGTCACATCAATGAAGAGATCGATACCGACAGCCTCGAGATCATCGAAAAAAAGAAAGGATTCTCTTCCTATCTGAAATACCTGGTCCCTGCGATCATCCTGCTTCTCATCATCTCAACGATCCTCAAGAACCGTGATCTGGGGCTTTCACAGATCCGTTCCTGGATCCTGTGGAACGGCGGTCTCAGCGCATTGGGTGTACTGCTGGCAGGAGGACACATCCTTTCCATCCTTACAGCCTTCATCATGTCACCGATCACATCCCTGAATCCTCTTCTGGCATCCGGCTGGTTTGCCGGTATTGTCGAAGCCAGCATTCGAAAACCAAAGGTCAAGGACTTTGAAGACATATATGAAGATACCAGCACATTCAAAGGTTTCTGGAAGAATCGCGTGACAAGGACGCTCATGGTGGTCCTGTTCGCCAATCTGTTCTCCTCGATCGGAACTTTCGTATCCGGTATCGATATCGTAAAGAAGTTCATCGAATCGTTATAACGCAAAGCCGGTCCATCCGGCTTTTGTTTTACGCAAAATGATCAGAAATACGAATAATATTTGATTATTTCAAGGACCTGTGATAATATAAAAAAGCGCAAAATTACGGAGGCTTAGCTCAGTTGGGAGAGCACCTGCCTTACAAGCAGGGGGTCACAGGTTCGAGCCCTGTAGCCTCCACCATTCAGATGCCAACTTAGCGCAATAGGTAGAGCAACTGATTTGTAATCAGTAGGTTACGGGTTCGATTCCTGTAGTTGGCACCATTTCGACAAACAAACCATAGAAATATGGTTTTTTTATTTCTTATAGATGATAATTATAGAAAAAGAATTGAGATAAGGAGGACCTATGATAAGCGAAAAAGTCGTAGTAGGTATGAATACAGAATATCCTTTAGACGGTTTACTGACTCTGCCGGATGACCTAAGTAAAAAGGTTCCTGCTGTTGTCATGGTCCACGGATCCGGTCCTTCCGACATGGATGAAAGGGTCATGAAACTGGCTCCGTTCAAAGATCTTGCCGAAGGACTCGCAAGATACGGTGTCGCTTCTTTGCGTTATGACAAAAGGACTTTTGTATATGCCCGCAAGATGAAGAAACTGGATCCTACTGTAAAGGAAGAAACGATAGAGGATGCCATTCTGGCTACTTGCCTGTTAAAAAACGACCCCCGTATCGATCCGGACAACGTCTTTATCCTCGGCCACAGTATGGGAGCTATGCTGGCACCGCGTATCGATGAACAGGGTGGCGATTATAAAGGGATCGTTATGGTGGCTGGAACGCCCTATCGTCTTGAAGAGATCGTCTTAAGACAACTTCGTCAGGCACAGAAAGGTAACTTTTTTCTGAACTGGATCATCGGTATGGAATACAGGATCTACGCAAAGAAGTTCTCGGATCTATACAGTCTTTCCGATGAAGAAGCCAGAAAAAAGAAGTTTGCCGGCGGTCTGTCACTGTATTATTTCAAAGAGATGGGCAAGCTCACGGCTGCTGACTATCTTATGCGATCCGATAAACCGGTCTTTATCCTACAGGGAGAGAAGGATTTTCAGGTGCTTGCAGACGTTGATTTCAAAGGATTCCAGGACATACTTAAAGACAAGAACAATATCCGATACAAGCTCTATCCCGGACTCAATCACCTTCTCGTTCAGGCGATCTACGATGACATCCTGAAAGCTTCCAAGGAATACAGCATCGAAAGACACATCGACGATGAAGTGATAAAAGATATCGCTGATTTTATAAAAGAAAATAAATGATCAGTCAAATATCTTCATTCAATAAAGATCCCCGCCTTTAGGCGAGGATCTGTTTTCATTTCAATTTGTTGCCACACTTCGGACAGAAAACTGCTTCCGGATCCGTGATCTTTTCTCCGCATTTGGAACAGAAGAACGGTTCAAAGATCTGAGGTCTTTGCGTACCGCATTTGGTACAGAAAGCACCTTCATTTCGGCTTCCACATTTCGGACAATACCATTCGCCGTTGCCGGTACCATTTGTGTAATAAGGGGTCTCATACGGGTATTTGAACTGGCTCTTATCTTCTTTGAAAGGCCTGTTCAGGATAGTCCGCATGATCTCATCACACATGTATACGTAATCGCAATATACTTCGCTATATGGATTATCCGGCCGATCGGATGTGAGCTCAAATTTCATGTCGTCAAAAAATTCGTTGTTTACATCGACATCGACGTTGAACTTGTACTCATACTTATACTGAGGAGGATCAAAGCTGATCCGTTTTCCGTTCTCGTCCTTGTCATAGATCTCATCCCTGTCTTCAACGATCTTGATGTCGATCCCTTTTACCTCGGAAAAGCTGATGATATCGGGATTGTTTCTTTTCCAGTCGGAAGAGGATGTGACAAGGAATTGCTTTTTATTCTCATCGATATAGAAACGATAGCGTTTGCCAATGATCTTCGTTGGAGAAAAAGAAGCCAGTTTTGTCTGATTTTGTTCACGATATGCTAATTGCTGTTTGATTGCTGCCAGACTGGTGTGTCTTCTTCCGGAGAACCACGGTGAAAGCTTGGATGCACAATCCTTGCACATATTTCCGTCATCGAGTTTTCTGTTGCCGAGAAACTTGATCTCTTTGCCGCAGATGTCACAGTACTTCTTTTCAAATAAGCCCATCGTACACCTCCTTATTAATTATTGATATGTTTTCTTCAGCATCATTATACACTGAAATGTTGTCTTCTTTTACAATTCCCTCAGACACTTTCAATACCAACGTTACCCATTTACCGTCTATTGCGTTAAAATGGTGTTATGTATAGAAATTCATATCTTGAGATCGATCTCGACAAACTGAAAGCAAATGCCCGCTATTTCATTTCAAAAAGCGGAAAGAAACTGATCGGCGTAATTAAAGCCAACGGCTACGGCATCGTCGATCACGTGGAAGCAAAAACTCTTAAAGAAGTCGGGGTTGATTTCTTTGCTGTATCCAGCTTGGATGAAGCGTTGCATCTGCGTAAAAACGGAATAGATGATTCGATCCTTATCTTAGGAAACGTTCCGTTTGACAGCATGGATCTGATAAGAGAAAACGATCTGTCGATCGTAACGGTATCCAGACGTTTCGTTGAGGAATGTGACCTGCGTGACGTGAAGATCCATCTGAAACTCGATACCGGAATGAACAGGATCGGCATCGATCCCGATGAAGCCGCCTACATCCTGAATATCCTGAAAGAAAAAGATGCGGTCATCGAAGGCGTCATGTCCCACTTCTCAAGCGCGGATACCGATGAAGAATACTCTCTTGAACAGTATCAGCTATTCAGGGACACGGTAAGAGCTCTCAACTATGATTTTCCTTACATTCATATGTCAGCGACGGATGCTGCGATCCTTGTCGATGATGACATCTGCAATGCGCAAAGGATCGGGCTTGGCCTTCTCGGGCTGAGTTCCTATGAGACCGCTCTTCAGCCATGCATATCTCTTTATTCGGAAGTCAGCATGGTCAAGAAGCTAAATAAAGGCGAGACAGTCTCCTATGGACGCCATTATACAAGCGATGGGAACGGATATCTTCTGACGATCCCTTTAGGATATGCGGACGGTTTTTATAGAAGCAATACCGGAAAACAGGTATATTGCGAGAACGAATACGGAAAGATCGTCGGCAGTGTGTGTATGGACCAGATGATGATCCTGAGCGAAAACTACCATCCGGAAGATACGAAGATCGAACTGTTCGGCGAACACGTGGATATCGCAAAAAGAGCTGAAGAGCTGGGAACGATCAGTTATGAATTGTATACTTCCCTTTCCGACAGGCTGGAAAGAAGATACTTCAAAGACGGAAAAATGACCTCCCGGATCACCCCTCGTTTTTAAGAAAGTGGCACAGTTTTAGCTAAATAAGTCATAGAAATATGACTTTTTTTGTGCGAAAAAACAAAAATGATCATTCAAAATAAGGAAAACACATGCAGGTTTCGAATAATGATGCGAAGGAGATGATTTTATGAAAGACAAAAGACAGATCAAACAGAACATCATAATGATCCTGCTGTGCATACTGCTTCTCATTATGGGGACGGGTCTCTTTATTCTTTTCAGATCATACAGTCGATTATCAGAAAGCTGTGAGCTGAAAGTTTCTCAAGATCAGGAGGACATCGTTCTTCCTACGGAGAAGAAGGATCTCGAAGATGCATATACAGAACTGATGGGATTCGGCTGCCTGGAGTTGGACGTAAACGAGCCCTTCATCTATCTGATCAATCCATCAGATAACCAGGTCTACCTGAGCTTTGACGTGATCTATAACGACGAGACTCTGTATAAGAGCGATCTTATAGCTCCGGGAAAAATGGAAAGCTTTGATGTCTACAGTTGTTTAAATGCAGGTGAACATACTCTGACCTATTCGATCTCTTCCTATGATCTGAATAACAAAGCGGTCCTTTGGGCTGGAGTACGTCAGAATCAGGACGTCCTGATCAGAAAGTAAGGAGAAAACATGAAGAAGATCTTAACACTATTATTTGTATCTTTACTGGCGTTATGCATGCCTGCCACCGTATTTGCGGAAGAAGACATGACGGAAGTATCCGGTGATGAAGCCAGTGTCGAACTCTATGCGACAGTCGCATCGCAATACACAGTAAAACTGCCGGCGAGAGTCGATGTCAGTCCGGAAAACAAGACATTCAATGTCTACGCAAAGGGTTCCATCGCTGCCGACAAGAAACTCGATGTCACCTGTGGAAATGGCGAACATGCCCTGCATGATCAGACACCGGGCAGTTTAAGACAGATCGCATTAGATATTACCGTAAACGGCGGAACTTTCGCGGCCGATACGCTCCCTTTGAATTACAACGAGGAGATCAAGTCGGTATTCACTGTAACGCACGCCGCTCTTCCGGCAGGTAACTTCGTTTATCAGTTGCCTGTAACGATCAGTCTGAACAGCGCTTCATAAAATGACGGTCGGGGCCTGCATCCCCGATCAGCACCTGAACAATGCTTTACACGAGTGGAGACCATCAGTGGCTTTACCCCCTATCGCACTTTCTTCACGGTCTTCATTCTGTTTATAGATACAGTCCAGCCGTTCATCGCACATTCCTTTCAATCTGTAATTTCCATTAGCGGTGGACGGCTGCCAGACTGCATGATCGATTTCAAGGAGGCTTGAATATGTTTCACGATCTCAGGATCATTAGTTGTCTGTTATTGTCTTTTCTGGCTGTTCCGGAAGAAGGCACTTATACCATTGAGATACCCCGG
>CADBND010000121.1 GCA_902795875.1 uncultured Erysipelotrichaceae bacterium | reverse complement strand
TTGTGGGACTACATCGACATCGGTACTGAGATCTATATCCATGAATAGCGCAAGCTATTCTTTTTTTTTACTTCTCCAGCCCTTCCTTGAACCTTCTCATCATCTCATTGGTCAGACTGTAATCATTGGGCTGCAACACGATATCTTCCCTTTTCACCCAATCCGCATAACGCAGTTCGTGTTCATCCATAACGATCTTATCATCGCCATCCACATCACAATAAAAACCGGCCAGCACATCCTGTGCGATGCCCCAGGGCTGTGACTTGTAGTAACGGATATTTCTGACGGACAATCCGGTCTCCTCCTTCACCTCCCGGACGACAGTCTCCTCCAAAGTTTCACCGAATTCCGTGAAACCCGCAACCAGAGCGTTATGCGCAAAACCGGAACGGTATTTCGTCAGAAGGATCCTGTCTCCGTTCTTGACACCGATGATGACCGCCGGATTGATGCGCGGATAGACACACAGACCGCATTTGGGACAGACCAAAGCTCTTTCATCATGCGCTCTTTCCATCCTTCCGGCACAATGACCGCAAAACACATTGTTTCCATACCACTTATAAAGATGATAGGCACTGTATACCGCAAAGATATCCCTGTTGTCCTTCAAGCCAAAAGAACGGACATCCCTCAAAGAATACAGATCATAGCCCTCCAAAGAGATCTCATCCAGACATAAAAAATAATCCTTCTCATCGATCGAAAAGATATAGACCGTATCTTTTCCCTTCACTTCCCTATACAAAGGAAAACGCAGTCCCTGTCTTTCTTCATCATGAAAAGCCAGGACCTTCTCATCCATAAAACAGATGATCCTGCTTTCTTCATTTGGAGAGATGTCCTTATAGCTGTTATCAAAATGGTGTGGCAAAATATCCTGAATCATAACTCTATTATAAAAAAATTATAAAAAAGGATCCCGAGGGATCCAAACGTGTCTATTTCTTGAGCGTTCTGTAAAGAATGATCACGACGCAGGCACCAACGACTGAAACGATCGCTTCGGAAATGATCGAATTGCTGGAAAAACCGATCAGCCCGAACAGTATACTTCCGACAAAACCGCCGCAAAGGCCGAGCAGAAGATACATGTACCACGGACCGGCTACATTCATGAACTTGCCTGCCGCATAACCGAACAGTGCGCTAAGAGCTAAAGAAATGATCAATCCCATTTTTTCAACCTCCTGTATTTACTTATATACAAAATTCATTATACACCATATCACATTCCGCTCCAGAAAATGATCTCGGAAGCGAAAGTCAAAGCCGCGGAACAAAGATTCGCCAGAAGCGTATAGAAGAAAGCCCTGCCCTTGGAATGGGACTTCAAAGTGAACAGATAGATGATCAGCTCCACGATAAAGACGATCAGTTCTCCAAGCGGGAACAGGATCATCCACACCAGCCCGCCGCCGAAATAGTCCACACCGATCAGAAAGGCGTTTAACAAGACCTGGGTGATGATATTGATGATCAGGATGATCACCATTTCTTTTCTGGAACGGTAACCCATCACAAAAGCGATGAACAGTTCGACAGCGATCGTAGAAATGACCCGGATCAGAAAATTCCGGACCATCTTCCCATAGTTCGTGACTTCTCTTATCTCCAAAGGCGATGTGCCATATCGCACCGTATAATAGCTTTCAAACGCATATCTCTCACATATATCACTCACATAGAAGGAACCGTCTTCCGGACAATAGATCGCCACCTTGAATTCCTCCGGAGGATAATAGCCCCAATGAAAGCTGTTCTCCGTTTTGGAGGCATCGTCCATATTTCCAAGGAAACAGAAACCGTCGGGATCCTTATAAGACGCGAAGAAAACGAAAGCCTCTTCTTTCTCTCCGCTGTATTGTCCACTCGCATCCCCTTCCACCTTTGACCAGGGACCGTAACTCTCTGCAGAAGAAAGAAGCGTCACATAGTATTCCTTATCCGGTGCATTCTCGACCGTTACCGTTACGGAAGGCTTCGGGCCCATATCCGCATATACATTTCTGGAAAAAGCGGAAAGGATGACAAATAACACAAGAAGAAAGACAGAACCCTTTTTCATGTCTCACCCCGCATAGAAACGATAGATCAGAGCCATCAGAAAATTGCCCATCAGATAAGCCAAAGCACAGCAGACCACAAAATACAGTATCTGTGCCTGTACGACCTTTCCCTGTCTCAGGAAACGGTTAAAATCCAAAGCACTCATTCCGAACAGACAAAGCAGAAAACAGAAGAAATAGATCCCTACCCTCAGATAGAACTCCATCATTTTCTCTCTCCTCCTATCAGTACATCCTTTATGTTCAGATCATCATCCATGATCACGATATCCGCAAACTTCCCCTTTTCCAGTGTGCCGAACCGCTTATCCAGACCATAGAAACGGAAAGCATTATAAGAAGAATACATAAGCAGATCGGTATACTTGGCACCCAGTTCATAGAGCACCTTCAATTCATCATTGATCGAAACGACACTGCCCGCAAAATGACCGTCATGTGAGATGAAAGTCGTACCTTTCTTCGTGCACATCTTGGAAAGGAACTCATATTCCCCATCCGGAAGACCTCTGGCAATACCGGAATCCGTCACGACCATGATGCGGTCCCGATCGATATGATCCAGAACGAGTCTCAGCACATTGCGATCCACATGATTGCCATCGGCGATCAGTTCCACCTGCCATTTATTCATGAAAGCGCAGTTCACCAGCGTGATATCCCGATGATGCAGACCACGCATCGCATTGAACAGATGCGTAAACCCATCCACGTTCTCATCAAGATCCTTCAGCAATGCATCGGAATGGCCGCACATCACCTTAATCCCTTTTTCATGTAAAAGTAAACCGACCTTCTTTGCCCCATCAAGCTCATAGGCGATGGTCATCTGCCGGATCTTGTCGCTGGCTGAAAGAAAAGAATGCACCATTTCGATATCGGGTGACAGGAAACGCTCAGGATCGCCCATGCCCAGATGTTTCTTTGAAAGAAAAGGTCCCTCCATATGGATCCCCTGAAAACGGGCATAGGGACTCTCATACCGGTCCAGCATCCTCAGCTGTCTTTCATATCCCTTCACATCCAGATCATAAGACAGGGAAGCCAGAAAAGAAGTCGTACCATCCAAGTAAAAACGGTAAGCGACATCATCCATCCCCTTTTCATCGGCAGAATCGAAACTGATCCCCGCACAGCCATGGGTATGCGTATCGAAAAAGCCCGGCATCACCAAAAGGTGTCCCAGATCTGTTTCTTCACATCCTTCATCTATCTGTCTGATCCTGTCGCTTTGCGGGAAGACCTCTTTGATCCTGCCGTCTTCGATCAGCAGCCCGCCATCCAGGAATTCCCTGTTTCCATCTACGACAAGATGACAATGCCTCAGAAGAAGAGACATCTATTTCGCTCCGAAAGCCTTGATCAGAGTCGGAAGCAGCTGTTTCTTACGGGAGACCAGGCCATCCACGAAATGACCCCTGCTGAGATCATAGGCGCTGTGCACGATATCCTTGCGGTTACCGGCAGAAAGAAGGAAGGAACCCGAACCGTTCGGATTCGTCAGCATGATCGCCATCAGATCATAACCGCCCGACTTGCAGGCATCCTCCATGTAACGTCCCAGATCGGTCTTGAGCGCATCGTATTCTTCTCTCGACTTGCATATGGCCTGTGAAAGACCGACCTTGTTTCCATCGATATTAAATTCCTTGAAATCGTTGTATACGATCTCGATATGACGTTTATTGAGAAGCGACTCGCTGTGTTCGATCATACCTTTCGACAGCTCTATCGCCTTGACTTTGGAGATCTTCTCAAGTCTGTCCTTGGTTTGCAGATCCAATGGAGTCGTTGTCGGTGAACGGAAATTCATCGTATCGGAAACGATGGCACCCAGAAGCAGACCTGCAAGATTCTTATCCAGTTTGTATCCGCAATCAAAGAACTTGTTGGCAACGATCGTCGCCGTCGCACCGACTGGTATCGTTGTGATGTTGATCGGATTGTCGCTCCTGAAACCACCGAAACGGTGATGATCCACGATCTCCAGGACAACACCTTCATCGATATCATCGACCGTCTGTTTCTTCTCGTTGTGGTCGACCAGAATGAACTGCTTCTTCTGATAATTGAAAAGGTGATAACGCGACACCGCACCGACGACCTTTCCCTCGTTGTCCAGAACCGGATAGGATCTGTGACGGGACTTGGTGATCTTCTTGGAAGCCTCATCTACGGTATCGTTGATATTGAAATAATCGATCTTTTCCCGTGG
>CADBND010000120.1 GCA_902795875.1 uncultured Erysipelotrichaceae bacterium | reverse complement strand
ATTTGTGGATTTTCCACTGATGGATCAAAATCAGGATTGTCTGCCGGATCATGGTATATGTAATAGTCGTATCCGGAAAACGATCCGCCCTTGTCCCTTGCCTGTTTTCTGGTAAGGTATCCGTATTTTTCAAGGTTTTCCATTCCTGCTCTTATACTGTCTTTGCCGTCATCGCACAAAGCTGTGATTCCTTTGATGCTGAAGTTCCAGTTGTCGGGCAAACTGATCATCTGGCAAAACAGTCCTTTATCCTTCAGAGACAGTCTTGTGTCCTTGAATACGGTGTTGTCTATCACCGTATAATTCTTCTTGCTTCCTTTAATCAGTTTTGCCATTCTTCATTCATCCTTTCTTTTCCGGGACATCCGGAACTACTTGATGTCCCTTTTCTGTATTCCGTATCTTTCCATAATGGTCTTTATTGTTTCTAATGCATTTGTTCTGAGATCCTGGATCTGATATTCCCTGAGCCCCATCTTTTCAAAACTGAGTTTCTGATGATGAGACTGGATCTTGTCCAGAAACCTGTATTCTCTGTTGAAGCTTTCAACTCCGGTATCGGAAGACCCGCTTTCATCCTTCTTCCGGCTTTTTGATTCTGCGTAGGCATAATAGCCTCCGGCTTTCTTCACATCCTTCAGATTCTTCGTATTCACGATCCATGAATCGCTCAGCATCTTCTGGATCGTTCTTTTGGAAACGCTCAAATAATCCGCAAGCCATTCGACTTTTCTTCCATCTCCCCTGACGATTTCACCCTTGTCCTTTTTGGATTCATAGATCTGATTGGCAGTCAGGAAGAGATTGTACTGTTCCAGAGGATCGTAGTCTCTTGCCTTGTTGCCGATCAGCCTGACGAGATCTCTGTCTTCATCCGAAAGATTTCTTCTGTTGACCGTACAGGGAATCCCCTTTGTGACAGGCGAGATCCTTCCATTTCCCTTCCATAAGAAAGTGAAGTCAGGATCCTCTTCGATCAGCGAGAGAAAAGCCGTATATCTTCTCTCTCCGGATGTGATCTCGTATCTGCCGTCTTTCATCGGTATGACATCCAGCGGTACATTGAGACCGATCTCCTTTATCGATTCCTTTAAGGAATCATCCACTGACAGCTCCTTTGAGTTCATGCTGTTGGGTACAAGCTGATCTATTGGTATGAAGACAAGTTTGTTTGCCTTTGCGTCGTCGATATCGGCCATGCTGTTGATATTGTTGAGTTTGAGTTCAAGCATTATAAGTCCATCTCCTTTCTGATCTCTTCAACAAGAGACCTGTAGTCTTTTCCAACTTTCGTATTGGGATTATCGATCATGAAATAATCGTCATAGAAAGTCTGCTTCTCTGCAGGAGCTATCTGATTTGCGATCGTTGTACTGAAGACGATGTCAGGAAAAGATCTCCGGATCAGTTCTACGCATTCTCTGGAGACCTTTGTCCTGGTAGTCTTGGTGATGAGAATCATGAAATTTGGCCTGATATCCTCTTCCGCCTCATAAATTACCCTTGATATATAGCGGATCGTATAATCCACTCCCTTGATCGCATTCCTGTCGATATTGACCGGAACAATGATCAGATTCGCTGCGTATACGCAGTTTTTCAGTATCGTCTTGTAACTTGGATTGTTGTCAAGAATGATGACGTCGAAATCGTTCCTGACAGGCTCCAGAAGATTTCTGATCTTCATGACCGAGGTATTAGTCTTTTCCTGTTCTTCCATGAGATAGTCCTCCCTGGCCATTTCCTCCAGGCAGTCGAGCCATTCGAGTTTCGACGGGATAATAAAAAGGTTCTCGATATCCGTGTCATAGATGACGTCTTCTATCCGAACCTTTCCCTGGATCGCTTCCACGATTCCGTCTATTTCCTCATAGTCTTCCTTGAACTTCGAACTCGTGTTGCCCTGCAGATCGAGATCCACAAGTAGTACTCTGTATCCAATATCAGCCAATCCTTTGGCTATGTTTATAGAAGTGGCGGTCTTTCCCGATCCGCCCTTCTGATTGTTGCAGCTTATGATTTTGCCCATGATTAAAAATTCCTTTCATTAATAAAACTACATCTCCATTTTCAAAATCTTGTTAATGAAATCCACTGTTGGATGATGCATATCGATCCAGCAGTGGATATGTATCAATATGAATTTTTTATACATGAACATATGTGAGTCAAAATCACACTCATCGGAGTTTCACCGGCACAATCTGGCTGTGCGCATTCCCTCGCAAGTATCATTATCACAGCTGCAGTATCTGCATCATGTCATCGCAGTACTTTT
>CADBND010000119.1 GCA_902795875.1 uncultured Erysipelotrichaceae bacterium | reverse complement strand
TCTGGCGATATCCTGATTCTTTAATTCCGACGGAGATACTTTTTTAACTCCGTCACCAACAGCCACTTCGACATGACGGATCATATCGACCATCTGTTTCAGTTCGTCCGGTTCAATGGATGCTTTGTGGTCAGGGCCTTCCATGTTTCTGTCCAATGTGAAGTGTTTTTCAATGACGCAAGCTCCTCGGGCAACAGCTGCCACCGGAATCTCCAGGCCTTTGGTATGATCGGAATAACCGACCGGAAGCCCGAATGTTTCTCTCATCGTATCCATTGCCTTAAGATTGACATCTTCATATGGTGCCGGATATTCCGTTGTACAATGAAGGACCGTGATCTCACCGGCTCCGTTTTCTTTTAAAACTCTGATCGCATCACCGACTTCAGATAATTCCGACATGCCGGTCGACATGATGATCGGTTCATGTAACTGAGCAATCTTGATCAGTAAAGGCAGGTTCGTGATCTCGCCTGAAGGGATCTTCCACCTTCTCATGCCGATACTGTGTAGATAGTCCACACTGGGAAGATCGAAAGCTGTCGAAAGGAATTCGATCCCCTTTTCATCGCAATACTCTTTCAGTTTTCCATACTCTTCGTATGTCAGCATCAGCTTACGGACCATTTCGAGCTGTGAATCCGCTTCACCGGTCGTCACTTTCTGATATTCTGCCTTATCGGCATATCTGGAAATGACATTTTCTGCCTTGCAGGTCTGGAATTTGACGATGTCCGCACCGCCTTCAACGGCTTTGTCCACCAGCTGTTTCGCTAATTCGAAATTGCCGTTATGGTTGACACCGGCTTCCGCAATGATCAAAGTCTTCATACTCTACTTATCCTTCTTCTTCGCACCCATCGTGACCGCAGGATTGCCCACCGTCGTTCCGGGATTCTTTATGTTTGTAAATACAGCTGCACCAACGCCGATTTTAGCGTTGTCGCAGATGGAAACATGCTGAATGATGGATGCCCCTGTCCCGATCTCGCAATACTTGCCAACAACACATCTTCCTGAGATCGTGGCGTTGGGATAGACTGTTGTATAATCCCCGACTTCGACATCGTGATTGACAGCGGCATTATATAAGACAACGCATTGTTTGCCTACATGAGCTTCGATACCGACCATCGCGTTTGCAAAGATCATGGAACCTTCTTCGATCTTAGCAGTCCTGTGAATGATCGCTGTAGGATCGATCAGTGTTGCAACATGAGCGTTTGCCGGTAAGGAATCGATTATCCTTTCTCTCACCGTCGTATTCGCCAAAGCACAGACGACATAGACATCTTTATAGTTCTCGATGACATCATCCGTACCTAAAACAGGATAACCCTGAAATTCTGTCATTTCTCCTTTTTCGGTAAAACCTAAAAGGTTCCACTCCGGTTTTTTTTCATTGATCCGTTCGATCAGCCAGGCAACATCTTTCCCAAGATCACCGGCTCCCATGATGATAATATCTTTCATATACTATTCCCCATACAATCGGATCCGCATCTTTTCCAGCTCCGACATCTGGCCCATATCGAGCCAATCATCTTCTTTGACAGTATAGACTCCGATCTTTTTCCCTTTTTCTTTTTCCAATCTGATAAATTCAGGAAAATCGATCTTCTCGTTTTTCTTCATATCCTTTAAAACAGATGGTTCCACGACATACATTGCCGTATTGGTCAGGAAAGAATACTCCGGTTTTTCCTCAATGGAATCAAAACGGCTTCCTTCTTCCGTATTAACAACGCCATAAGGGATCGTGACCTTCTTCTTTGCACAGATCATTGTGATATCGTTCTTGTTTTTCTTATGAGATTTCAAGATATCGCTATAATCCGCAAGGATCAAGGAATCACAACAGATAAAGAAGAAAGTATCCTTAAGTTTATTCTTAAGCAGACTTAAACCACCACCTGTTCCGAGAGGCTTGTTTTCATCAGCCCAATGGATCGCATATTCTTTATCTGTTTCTTTGAAATAGGACTTGATCAATTCTTTCTTATAATTGACGATGATATGAAAATCTTTGCAACCATAGGCTTCATAAGATCTCATGATATGTTCGATGATAGGAAGGTCACCTACAGGGATAAGAGGTTTCGGAAGGATCTTGGTGAAAGGATCCAATCTTGTTCCCTTGCCTCCGGCATTGATGACGATCGGCACATCGATCTTCTTTTTTGAGACAATCGTTCTTTTGCCTGTATAGATATCGATTACTTTTCCATCTTCATCCAAAACAGGGATCGCAATATAGTTTTTATCCAGCATCACAACAGCTTCTTCCACAGAACGTGCTACTCTCTTAGGTTTCTTGTTGCATGCAAGATCGACTGCGTCCTCTACATTTCCCCCTGCCAAAAGATATCTTCTGATATCCCCGTCCGTCAGAGCACCGACAAGTTTTCCTTCTTCGACAACGAAAAGGATCTTCGGCTTAAGCGAATCGATCTTTTTCATTGCGTCCTTGATGCAGGAACCTTTACTAACTAAATACTGTTTCATTCCTATACGTTATAGATATCGACTTTATACTTGTCCAGATTGTTTCTTAAGAATTCAATCGTCTCCGCAAGTCCTTCTTCAAAAGTGTATTTCGGTTCCCAATCCGTCAGTCTCTTTATCTTTTCATTGCATCCCAGCAACCTGTTAACTTCCGATTTCTCCGGTCTCACTCTTTCTTCATCACAGATGATTTTCGCGTTCGGATTGATCTGCCGTATGAGTTCATCTGCCAGATCTCCAATGGAGATCTCCTTCTGTGTAGCGATATTGATCTCCTCGCCGATCGTCTTATCTGACTTGTAGATCTCCAAGAATCCTCTAGCGGTATCTTTAACGTAGTTGAAATCTCTTGTAGGAGTTAAAGAACCAAGTTTGATCTCTTCTTTCCCTGCCAACAATTGTGTAATGATCGTCGGAATGACCGCTCTTGCGGATTGTCTTGGTCCATAGGTATTGAACGGCCTGACGATCGTAACAGGAAGATTGAAACTTCTGTAGAAAGACTCCGCCAATCTATCTGCACCGATCTTGGTTGCAGAATATGGAGACTGTCCCTGATACGGATGCTTCTCATCGATTGGCACATATTGCGCCGTGCCATAAACTTCGCTAGTGGAAGTGACCAGGATCCTCTTGGTATTGAGATCTCTTGCTGCCTGCAATATATTTAAAGTTCCCTTGATGTTTGTATCAACGTACATGTCCGGTGAATGGTAGCTGTAAGGAATGGCAATCAAAGCAGCCAGATGGAAGACCGCATCAACACCTTCCATAGCTGTTCTTACG
>CADBND010000118.1 GCA_902795875.1 uncultured Erysipelotrichaceae bacterium | reverse complement strand
TTATCCGAGCACTCTTTACAGGTTCCGAGATTTACATGACCTGCTCCGCCATAAGACGAAAACTCAGAATCTTCAGCAATCTTTCCACAAAACTCACATCTGATCCACCTGTTACCTTCAGAATCACGTACAGGTGTTTCTTGTTGTTCAAGCCCAGATTCAAGATTTTTCTTGAAATCCTCTTCCAGCCGTCGTTTTTCCTCTAATATCTTTTCGTCTTCAATACGCTTTCTTTCTTCCTGTTCAGCCCTTGCTTTTTCGGCTTCTTCTTTTTGAATCCTCTGCTTTTTTGCAAATTCTTCTCGACGTTTACATTGCTCTTCCAGCCAGCGTTCTCTCTCTTCTTGCTGCTTTTTTATCAACGCATCGCGTCGCCTTCTATCGTCTTCACGTCTTTGTCTTTCTATAACTATATGATTATGAAATCGTTGCTTAGCTCCCTCTAACAACGAAATCAAAGTCTTGTTACGAAAAAGTAGGTTTCCCCGATCGTCAATCCGGTATTCCTTTAATAAACCCTCTGTAAATACTTCCTCTTGCCATAGACCATCGATATTCCGATCATAAAAAGCTGCACGCATCTCAGTTGTTTCGTAGTCCGCGTCTACAACAGAAAGTAATAAGCAAAACCCTTGTTTTGATTGAACTTTCATTAATCCTTCCGGATACTGCCCCTCAGCACCACCATTCATATAGTCAACTATATGTATGATCCTAATATCCTTACTGTTTTCTTCCAGAACAGTCTGCTTTTCATCCGAAAGATTTGCTCGGTTATGACAGTAATCTATCGCTATGCCATAATCACGTGAGATAAAAGTAAATTCGTATCTTCGATCACTGTCGGCAATATCGCAGATCTGTACACGAGATTCCAAATCTTCAGCATGTAGATTATCATCCAGCCAACATTTCAAAACTATTTTTGAATCAACAGATGTCTTCCCCTCTGTAATCACAGTACAATTATCGAAGTATTGTCCCTCTTTTATTCTAAAGTGTTGTTCTCTAAGATTCTTATCACCAGCCACAAGGATGAGATTTGACCCACAACCACAAGGACAAAAGAGCTCATTGCTCTGACTTTTTTCCCGGAGCTCTTTCAATTTGTCCGGTATATTAATCTGCTTGCCATCAATTACTGTAAAAATGGACTCTATTCCGATATATTTTCCATTGTATAGAGCAACCGTCCTTTGAGCCATTTAGGCTATTCCTCCTCATCCTCTTCATCTTCAACTTCTGCAACAACAGAAATAGAGAAGAGACTCTTGTCCACCTTATACTGATCCATCAGAGAATCTATAAACTTCATAATTCCCCATGCAGACAGATTGGCCTCCATATAGATACCTTCCTTCACTTCCCACGGCCATCTCATTCCTGCCGGAGATAGACTCAAATGTGAGTGTTTGTTCTTAGTCACATTGTAAGAGAAGTTACTTTTGGCAAGGTTCTCAATAACCCCTGGCGTTCTTTTATCTAAGAGCTTTATTATATCCAACAGCATAAGAGCGTACTTGTTCTGTCTGTATGTTTCTCCATCGAACCTGAAATTAACAAGCTTTTTCCCGGTAACATCGTGAAGCTTATCAAGTGTAATGGTCGTCACATACTCAAATTCAATACTGTCATCTGTTATTCGCTTTATTTCGTATCTTTTCAGAATAATGTTAGCCAGTCTTTTCCCTCTGGACACAATATCTGCGATGTTCCAGGAATCACGATCCCATACATCACTATTTAATATGACCGCCTTGGAGTTTTCCTTTATGATCTTTTTCTTCTCGCTGAAACTCTTGTTTGAAAGTTCCGAATTATATCCTGAAACTGACAGGTTTCCCAAAACATGAACATATTCATCATGCTTTTCCGGAGAGATATAATTCCACTCAACCCCAAGAGTTTGCGGCATAATATGTTCTATTGTAAGACCATCAACATTAAGTGTTTCCTTGCTGTCACCATTCTCGATATCTACAAGCAAAAACCTGCATAAAGCGGCATTGCCATATACATTCGCTGTATTCAAAGATCTTTCGAACTCTTTGTCTGAAGGGAATACATCCTTTGTATTGATTGTAAACAGGAACTTATTTATCGACTCATAGTACTTCTGCTTATTAGCAGTCACCTTAAACACTCGACCATAGAGATATATGAACATACCTCTCAGGGAATTAGAAGGGACTCCACAAACAATACGTCTGAGCAAATAAGAAAGCAAAAACTGAACCGTCTGTTCTAAGGTCTCTATTGTGATTATCCCCTGCTCATAATCATCAAATACATGAAACAGAAACGGATAACAGGTCGTTTGCTTAAGTTGCCTGAGACTTTTAAGAGCACGCTGTACCTTTTCAGAATACTTTTTACTTTCATTAACAAAAGCATTAAAGATATCTGCATAATACTTCAGTTCCTTAAGACAGGACTCCTGAGTATAATTCTGCTCTTTGTACATCTTTACGAATTTCTCATAAAGTCGATTATCATTGACCGGAGCATTAGTCTTATAAATGATGTACTGAAGGAAAAACAACTTCAAATTAGCGTAGTCTGTCTTCGGCTTCAGCATCTTCTCTATGTATAACCAATAATCCTCATACAACCTTTCCTGATCTTTAGCGTTCATTAGCAGGAAATTCCTTATAAGATCAGCCGTAGATAATTCCAATCCAGTTGAATTAATACTCTCAAATATAACCTGAGGATCATCGATCCCCTTTTCCAAAACAATCTGTACAATTTCAAGCTTTTCCAGCGCCTGTAGGATATCCGTCGGCGTAATTCCTTTTTCTACCCATTTTTCGATAGCCTTTTTGCATCTTTCATAGTTGAGATATATATTGCCTTCTGTATCTATCTCATCCATCTTATCCTGTAAAAGAGCCAGGAACTGGTCATTATCCGTTTTTATCGGCTTAAG
>CADBND010000117.1 GCA_902795875.1 uncultured Erysipelotrichaceae bacterium | reverse complement strand
TTGCGTTCCAAAGATCCCAATACACAGGTCGGTGCTTGCATCGTCGATAAGGACAACAAAGTTGTTTCCATTGGATACAACGGAATGCCAAGAGGCTGTAATGATAAGGATTTCCCTTGGGAAAGAGAAGGTGGTTTCCTGGATACGAAATATGCTTTCGTCGTTCATGCGGAGCTCAACGCCATCCTGAATTCACCGCGTTCCGTTAAGGATTGTACGATCTATGTATCTTTATTCCCGTGCAATGAGTGCGCTAAAGCGATCATTCAATCCGGTATCAGGAAGATCGTTTATGAATCAGATAAATATGACGGTACGGAAGGGAATATTGCTTCCAAAAAGATGCTAAATGAGGCTGGTGTGGAACTGGTGCAGCTTCCTTATGCGGTAAATGTCGCTTTAACTAGCGGAAAGTGACAGATCTGTCGTTTTTATGTTTCTTATAAAGGCTCTTGTAATACACAAGGGCTTTTTCTTCGCCATTGTCTTTCAAATATTCGAGAAGATATCTGATCTGTTCGACGTTTTTCGGATTCATTGTATTGATCTCTTTTGATCTGAGAAAGAAATTCAAGGGTTCTGCTTCCGTATACTTTTCTTTGTTGTAAACTTTGGATGCGCTGATCCGATCGATCACGGATTCCAGCACATAACGAAAAGGCATTTCAATGACGGTCAGACAGGTATCGCTTGAAAGCCGATCGACCCAGAATTCCCAATGGTGCTTATTATGGCCTTTGTGATGAAGCCAGGCTTCGGAATAGCCTTTCAGATGTTTTTCCATTCCTACAGGAGAACGGTCTCCCTGATAGTATTTCACAGACGGCCAGAATTCTGAAAATGAGTATTTTGACAGATCATGAAGCAAACCCTGTTTGTACATGCCACAGCGAAAACAGGTCTTCATGACTAAAAACTTATGTGTATTTATCGTATGAAGATGACCGAAAAGTCTCTGTACAAAGGTCTTATTTTTCACGTTTTAAATTATAACTCAGCGCATAGATATATGCTTAAAAATGTTATATAATACATGTATGCTTAATCGCCATGAATATCGCGAAAAGATCGTATTTGCGCTTTACCAGCATCTTCTTTTACACAAAGATCTGTATACCTGCTTTGAGGATAATTTTGAAGAAGGGGAAGTGGATGATTTCGTCATTTCCATTCGGGATGATATCTATGAGAATAAAGATGCATATATCAAGGAGATCTCTTCTCATCTGAAAAAATGGTCCTTCGACCGTCTCAATCTGGTAGAGCAGGCAATCCTGCTGGAAACTGTTTCTGAGATCAAACAGTCTCTCAACGACAAGGCTGTCGTAATCGATGAGGCTGTCATTATGGCGAAAGAGTATTGCGATGAGGAAGCATATAAATATATAAACGGAGTTTTAAATAATATATGCAGCAGCTTACAGTAAGCAGCCTGTTACGGTATCTTAAGAACCGTCTCGATACGGACAATAATATAAAAAGGATCTACGTGACCGGAGAGATTTCGAATTTTCATAGACATTTTTCCGGTCATCTTTATTTTACTTTGAAAGATGAAAAAGCCGCTGTAAGTTGTGTCATGTTTAAATCAGCTGCTTCTTCACTATCTTTCGATCCTAAAAACGGTGATCAGGTCATTGTTTTCGGTTCTGTATCGATCTATGAAGGCAGTGGTCAATTGCAATTATATGTACAGAAAATGACACCGGACGGGCTAGGCGATCTTTACATACGTTACGAAGCTTTAAAAAAGAAGCTTACCGAAGAAGGGAAATTTGATCCGTCGCACAAAAAACAGCTGACAGTAAAATACCCGGAAAAGATCGCAGTACTTGTTGGCGACAAGTCTGCTGCCATGTCCGATATCAGAACTGCTTTCGCAAGAAGATGGCCTTTGACTAAAACAGATTATTTTCCTGTCCTGGTGCAGGGGAATGATGCGGCAGCCGATATCATCAAAACTTTGAATAAAGTAGATGATATGGGTTATGATGCGATCATCATTGCCAGAGGCGGCGGTTCTTTCGAGGATCTCTTCTGTTTCAACGATGAGGCTCTTGTCAACAGTGTATATGAAGCAAAGACGTTTATTGTTTCCGGTGTCGGACATGAACAGGATTTCACTCTGGTCGATTTCGTCAGTGATCTCCGTGCAGCTACACCGACGGCAGCTGTTGAACTGATCACTCCGGATATCAAAGACGTCTATATGATGCTTGCAGATATGACCGACTCGCTTCATGAAAGTTTGATCAGCCATTTCGATGAAAAGAAGCGGGAA
Source organism: uncultured Erysipelotrichaceae bacterium (assembly GCA_902795875.1). Lineage (GTDB taxonomy): Bacteria > Bacillota_I > Bacilli_A > Erysipelotrichales > Erysipelotrichaceae > Colivicinus. The sequence goes on along the minus strand of CADBND010000117.1, from coordinate 13,780 downwards.
TACAGCTTGCTTTCAAAAAGGCTGGTCCATTACCAGATTATATTAAAGTCGATCTCCGACAAGATCGATGCAAGGATGGAATATATCAGAAGCTGTATTCTGAATGATATTTACAGAAAAAAGGATAAGATCGAACGCTTCTCATCGGAGATGCGTTCCAGACTTGATTTCGAGCTGAATAACGGGAAATTGCTTTATAAACGATTAAATACACTACTTGAAGCATATAACGCTGAAAACGTCTTAAAACGTGGCTATGCCATTGTTCTTCAAAACGATACCGTGATAAAAAAGAGATCCAATCTGAAAAAAGAAGGATTTCAAGTTCGTTTTGCGGATGGCACGATCGATGCCATAGAAAGGGAGAAGAATGCCTGAAGAGAAGAAATTTGAAGAGAAAATGAAGGAATTCCAGGAAATCGTTGAGAAACTGGAAAAGAACGATATTGAACTTGATGAATCAATAAGGCTCTATGAAGAAGGTCTTAAGCTTTCCAAAAGTCTGAAGGAACAGCTGGAATCTTTTGAAAAAAAGATAAATGAACTCAATCAGGAGAATAGCAATGAGTGATTTTGAGCAGCATATCAAGAGATATCTCGATTCACAAAAAAACTGTCTGATCACAGATGCGATGGCTTATGCGCTTGATGGAGGCAAAAGATTCCGTCCGCGCGTGATCTTTTCCATTCTGAAAGGCTTCAGGATCGAAGAAGAAAAGGGATATGACAGTGCACTTGCATTAGAGATGATACAGACCTATTCATTGATCCATGACGATCTTCCGGCAATGGATAATGATGATATGCGTCGGGGAAAGCCTTCTTTACATAAAGCATTCCGTGAAGATATCGCCATTCTGGCAGGTGACCAGCTCTTGACCGACTCATTCCGTGTCGTTGCCGACAGCAAGTCATATCACCCGGAAACGAAAATAAGTATCATTTCTGCTCTCTCCAGTTATGCCGGAATGGCAGGAATGATCTACGGTCAACTTCTGGACGTGACTACAGATTCTTCAAGTATCGATAAAGAGAAACTTTTTGAAATACAAGATAACAAAACAGGTGGTCTATTCAAGATCGCATGTCTGATACCGATGTATATCGCCGGGATCGACAGAAAAGATTATTTCACCAGACTCGGTTCCATGATCGGCGAGATCTTTCAGAACCAGGATGATCTTTTCGATCTGATCAAAACAGAAGAAGAAATGGGCAAAAACCTTTCCGATGCCAAAAACGATAAAGGCACTGCATTAAGTGTCTATTCACTTGAAGAATTAAGAAAACTGATCGATGATGAATTTGAAGAATTGAATGAATATCTGAAAGATGCCGTTTTCGATACGAGATACCTTATGGAGCTTTTGAATATTCTCAAGGAGCGTTAGAATGAATATTTCCGAAATCAAAAATCCATTATTTCTGAAAGAACTGAACAACAAAGAACTGAAAGAAGTCTGTGCTTCGATCCGGGATGAGATCATCCGCTATGCATCCAAAAACGGAGGCTATCTGTCCGGAAATCTTTCTTCTATTGAATTGAGCGTCATGCTGAATAAGGTTTTTGATGACGAAGACATCCTTTTATTTGACGGAAACGATATCAATTACACGCACAAGATCCTGCACGGAAGAATGAATGAACTCGATGTGAATTCCAATGGAGCTTATTCACTTTCCAACGCTGCCGGTCTGGCTGTATCCCGTGATCTCGATCATAAAAAACAGAATATCGTCGTCGTGGTGAATTCGACGGATCTTCTTTCCGGCAGAAACACTGAAGCCCTCAACCTCATCTCAACCCTGGGAAGAAAACTGATCATCGTTTTCAATGATGATACGACGATCGACAAAGGTATCGGAATGATCGACAAATTGATCTCCGGTCTTCGTTCCACAAAGTCCTACAATAGTTTGAAGGATAACGTGAAAGATCTCATACGTCCTTCCAAAAAAGGAGATAAGATCATTGAGAACATCCACAATATAAAAACGAGCATCAAGAAAAATGTTATCGATGAAGGCATTTTTTCGGAATTCAATATCGATTATATCGGCCCGATTGACGGACACGATCTCGATTATCTTCAAAGAGCCTTCGAGATCGCAAAAGAAAAATCCTATCCTTGCGTCGTGCATTGTCTGACTACAAAAGGAAAGGGGTTCCGTTTTGCGGAAGCTTCCACGAATGATTCCTGGAACAAGGTAGGACCTTTCGATCCAACAAACGGTATAGCGATGCATTCAGAAAGGGAAGACCTTCTCTATGCCAGAAACATTGCTGGACGTTTCATCGAAAAGATGATGGGCAAAAACAAAGATCTTGTATGTGTAACGACAAGAAATGTCAACGATTACGGAGTCGCTAACGTCTTTGCGAAATATCCTTTACGTTGTTTCGATACTGTTTCGACCGCTGAAAATGCTCTGGGTTTTGCATCAGGACTTGCTATCGATGGTAAGATCCCGTACATCGCACTTCGTTCATTTGAATTGTTGAACGCATTCAAAACTCTGAAAAACCAGGTCAACAAGCTGGGCAGGCCTTTCCTTATCGGGCTTATCAATGACGGAAATATCGACTACTCACTGCTGTCTGAATTGGATCATTTCTACATCTGCGATCCGGATGATGGAAACGATCTTCAAAGGACTCTTTATACAGCGATGTCTTCTGACAGACCAGTCATGATCATACTTCCTGATAAATGTCTAGAATATAAGTTGATCGATGACCTTCAGGTCAAAAAACTAGGAATCTGGAACGAAATATCCAATAATGAAGCAGGGGATATCTGTGTCCTTGCGTCCGGAAACGATCTTGTTTTGACGAAACAGTTGATCATTTCAAACGGTTTAACCGTTGATCTGGTCGATTGCACAGCTTTGATGCCCATCGACACCGAAGTTCTTAAAGATCGTCTTGTATCAAAAAAGAAGATCATCTGTGTATCAAGAAAACTGGAAACTCCGATACTCAGATATGCGAATCAGATCAGTATGGCTGATAAGATCTTTTTTAAAGAAACAGATGAACTGAAGGATCTCTTTGACGGAGAATAAAAATGCTAAAAAGCCTTTCCATCAAAAATTACGCCATCATAGATAAACTCGAACTCGAATTCGATGATGGTTTTTCTGTATTTACCGGAGAGACAGGCGCAGGAAAATCGATCATTGTCGGAGCTCTTTCTTATCTCATAAAAGGGAAGGCTGATCCGTCAGTTATAAGAAACTCTGCCGATAAAGCGATCATAGAAGGTGTCTTTTCGATCGATGAAAAGATGGAAGAAACGCTGAGGGATGCGGATATCGATTATGATGATGAAGTGATCGTAAGAAGGGTGATCTCCAGGGACAATCGCAATGTGATTAAAGTCAATGATTCCAATGTGACACTCAATTTCCTGACTGCACTTTTTGAAGACCATATCGATATCCATTCGCAAAAAGATTCCCAATATCTGTTGAACAAAAAGAATCATCTCAGGCTTCTTGATCAGTATGCCAACGTCAAGGACCTGCAAGCTGAATATAAAAATGCATTCGATTCTTTCAGCAAGGCCATGAAGGAATATAAGGAATTGAGTGAAAACACCTATAACCAGTCTGAATTGGAATTTTATCGCTTTGATCTCAATGAACTCAAAGAGGCAAAGATCGATGCTGATGAAGAAGAACAGCTTCTGGCAAACGAAAAGCGTTATAAATCCGCCGAAAAATATCTCACTTCTTTAAATGAAGCGATAGAACTTTTTGATGGCACTGACGGGATCGATGAGAAGATCTCTATCTTGATCAAAACGCTGAATCTTGATGATCCGATCGTTGTGAATGCGAAAGAAAAGATCCAGGATCTTTATTATCAGTTCAATGATGAAATAGATTCCTTGAAAAAGCTTTTGGATACATTCAGTGATGAAGAATTGGACATCGATCATATTGAAGAAAGGCTTTATACCTATTCCAGGCTCAAAAGAAAGCATTCACTTGATACAGCCGGTCTGATCGCAAAAAGGGATGAATTGAAAGAAAAGATCGCTTTTTTCGAAGACCGTGATTATGTATTGGCAGAAAAGAAAAAGATCGTCGATGAACTCTATGAAAAGGCATCTGTTCTCGCACAAAAACTCAGTAAGTTCAGAAAAGAACAAGCTAAAAAACTCGAAAAACAGATCATTGAACAAAGTCATGAGCTCATGCTTCCTAACGTTTTATTCCATATTGATTTTCAGGAAAAGGAGCTTTCATCCGATGGAAAAGATGATGTGGAATTCTTTGTTTCCATGAATAAAGGTGATGAACCAAAGCCTTTAAGAAACGTTGCTTCCGGAGGCGAGATCAGCCGATTGATGCTTTCGCTAAAAGCGGTATTTACCGAATTGAGCGATACTGATCTTGTGATCTTTGATGAGATCGATACCGGTGTTTCCGGTAAAGTTGCACTCTCGATCGGGCAGAAGATCGCACAGATCGCCAAAAAAACGCAAGTGTTATGTATTACGCATCTGGCGGCCGTTGCCGCATGTGCGGATGAACATTTTTACATATTCAAAGAAGATAACGATGAATATTCAAATACATCCGTCAAAAAGCTTGATCATGATGAGATCATAAGAGAACTGGCAACTATTTCCACTTCTGAAACTTCAAGTTCCGCTCTCGAAGCTGCAGAAGAATTATATAAAACAGCACAAAACAGCGTTAAGAATGAAAATCGATAGAGCAATAAAAGAATACGTGATCTCCTTATCTTCATCGGAAGGAAAGTCCGAAAACACGGTAGAAGCGTATCAGCGTGATTTACGGAATTATGCTTCATTTCTTGACAAAAAGGGGATCAACGATACTTCAGGGATAGATGAATCCCTGATTTTTGAATATGTAGATCACCTTAACGATAACTATTCAAGCAATTCTGTAAACAGAATGAAAACTGCGGTCCGCAATTTTCACAGATTTCTGAACTATAAGTACGATATGAAGGATCCTACTTTGAACCTGAGAGTTTCAAAAGGGGAGAAAAGACTGCCGATCTATGCCACAAAAAAAGAGATCGAACAGCTCATGTCTGTTTTTGATGACAACGATAACAGGCAACTCTTCGATCACGTGATCCTGGAAACGATATACGGTCTTGGTTTAAGAGTGAGCGAATGCTGTAACCTTTTGACCAATCAAGTCAATCTAAATGAAGGATTTGTCAAAATACTTGGAAAGGGAAATAAAGAAAGATTACTTCCTATTCCGGTAGAAACGAAGCACCTCATGAATGAATACTTTGTCAAAGTCAGACCTCTTTGGCTCAAAAGGAAGACAAATCGTTTCTTTATCAATCATTTGGGAAAAAAGATCTATTCTGAATATGTAGAAAAAATGCTTAAAGAGGCCAATATAAAAGCAAATATCAAAAAAGAGCTGACACCTCATAAGCTCAGGCATTCCTATGCGACACATTTACTGGAAGGAGGAGCAGACCTCAGGGTCATTCAGGAACTCCTTGGACATTCGGATATCTCTACAACGGAGATCTATACACATGTCGAAGCAGAACGATTAAAAGAATCCTATAAAAATGCTCATCCAATGTATAAAATGAAGAAATTGAAATAAATAAACAAATAATGAACATATTATCGATCTTTATTGATAATATGTCTTCTCAATAACAAGAGTGAAATCATCCGCTTCTCTTCAGATATTCATTTATTATAAAAGTCTCTGTTCCCAGAAAACAGATGACTTCATACGTTTATAACAGGGGAGTTCACGCACTTTATTGGTTTATCCGTCCTTTTATTATCTGTAAATGATCATTTCATTTAAATGTGATCATTATTAATAGAATTATTATTATCTATTTGATCGTTTATTTATATTGAATTATTATGCATTTCAGACAGGGGAAATTCCTTCCTTATCATCATTCAGATCTAAACAAATAAAAATCGCATAACATACATTATGCGAAATTATATGTAATTTAATTTGATTTAGTATTTATTCTTCATATTGCTTTGTTTTCTTAAGTATAGAATCAAGTTTTATAACCAATTAAAAAGTCTTATCGATAAGTTGAGTTGATAAGACTTTTTTATAACAATTATTAATTCTGATTTGCAATTCTTTCTAATTTTGATAGAAACGATCTTAAATCTTCCATATTAAGTTTTTTTGCGGCTGCAGCATTCTTATGTCCGCCACCGCCAAATTGCGCACAGACTTCGTTGACAACGAAGCCTTCTTTTGATCTTGCAGAACAATCGTATAATCCATCTGATGTTTCGATCGCGATCGACCATACATTCAATTCTTTTATACGACCGATCTCATCGATATTGTTTTTCGCCTGAGGCTTACTGATATCGATCTTTTTCATATCGTTTTGATCCAAAATGATGAATCCAAAGCTTCCTTTTGTTTGAAGTCTTGCTACGACTTTAGATGATTTTTTGAAATCATCAAGGTTCTTATCCATCACGAATTCAACGATTTTTGATATATTCAAGTCCCCTCTTCTTACAAGTTTTGAAGCGGTCGACAGGGTACTTGCGGTCACATTTGTCGTTCGGAAATTGATCGTATCAGAAACGATCCCGGAATACAGATATTCGCAGACCTGTTTTGATAATATAAGATCTTTGAAATCTCTTGACAGAAAGATCTTCGCAAGGATCTCCGCACAAGCTGAAGCTTTTGGTTCAATGATATTGATATCACCATAATTATCCTTTAAAGGATGGTGATCTATTTTGATCCTGTATTCAGCATTAAGTGCCCTTCCGTCATCGATCCTTTCCGAATTTGAAGTATCCAGAATGATCGCAAGAGAGCTTTTAATATATGAATCGGATAATTCATCGTTTCTTGAAATCAGATCATAGGTATCTTTTCCCGCGATTTTTATTTCTTTCAGTGGAAAATTATCTTTTATGAAAGTTTCCATTGCCAGTGCCGAAAACATGCAGTCGCCATCCGGACGTTCATGACGAAAAATTGAGATCTTATCGTATTCTTTAATTCTGTCAAGAATTTCTTTATACATCTTACAGTCCTAAGATCCTGACTGTGTCCTGTACGATAGCAAGTTCTTCGTTCGTAGGAACGACGTAGACTTTAACTTTAGAATCCGGAAGTGATAATTCTGCTTCGGAATGGCATTTTGCATTCAATTCGTAATCGATCTTGAGTCCAAGACCCTCTTCCAGTTTCTTGCAGATCATTTCTCTAACTAATGTTGCATGTTCACCTAAACCAGCCGTGAATGTCAAAGCATCTACGTGTCCAAGCTGCATGACATAACCACCGACCATGTTGATGACACGGTTGACATAGAGATCATAAGTGATTTTTGCTCTTTCATTACCGGCTTTGATCGCGTTTTCAACATCTCTGGAATCGGAAGAAACACCCGAAACACCTGCCATACCGGATTTCTTATTGAGATAAGTTTCCATTTCTTCAGGAGTACAGCCCAATTTCTTCTCCATGAAATAGACAACTGTCGGGTCGATATCACCGCATCTGGTGCCCATCATGATGCCTCCTAAAGGAGAAAGGCCCATGGATGTGTTCACACATTTACCACCTTTGATGGCGGTGATCGAAGCACCGGAACCTAAATGTAGCGTGATCAGGTTAAGATCTTTGATATCTTTGCCCATAATCTCGGCAGTCCTGTTTGCAACATATTTATGAGAAGTACCGTGAGCACCGTACTTTCTTACTTTGTAGTCGGTATACCATTCATAAGGTACCGGGAACAGATAGGAATCCGGTTCCATCGTCTGATGGAAAGATGTATCGAATACGAAAACATGTTCAATATTCGGTAAAGCATTTTTGAAAGCTTCGTAGCACGTCAGATGTGCAGCGTTATGAAGCGGAGCGATATCGATCAGTTCTCTGACTTTATCAACGACATAGCTGTCCACTTTTACGGAATCAGAGAAATACGGTCCACCCTGGACGATCCTGTGACCGGCTGCTTTGATCTCATCAAGAGACTGAACGATGCCGAAATTGATCAGAGCATCAAGAAGCAGATCGACTGCGACCTGATGATTAGGCACCGGAACTTGTCTGGAGATCCTTTCACCGTTCACATTGATACCAAAGATGCCCATCGGAAGGCCGATCCTTTCGACGTTTCCGCTGGTAAGGACTTTTCCTTCCGGCATTTCAAAAAGCTGGAACTTCAAGGATGAACTGCCGGAATTAACTGCCATGATTTTTGTCATAATTTTCTCCCTATTTTATTCTTTCTATTTTTTGAATAAATGAATCCAATAATTCATTATTTTCCTTTTTCATCTGTTCTAGGATCTCACTAAGCTGTTTGTCTTTTTTGATCAGCTTGAGCCTCTTTTCATAATCATTGAGCTGTGCAAGGGATCTTTTGATAAGATCCTGAACAGCACTTTTCGATATCATCAGATTATCTGCGATCTCATTCATTGAAAGATCTTCATTGAAGTATTCATCCAGGATCTCCTGTTGATGCTTTGTAAGAAGCTCACCATAATAATCCAGAAGAAGCGAATCGTATTCTCTGTCAAGAGGCATGTCTGAGCTCTCCTATGATCGAATCCAGATACATCTCGAAATCGAAATCCTGGATATCTTCCAGTCCCTCCCCTACTGTGATGTATCGAACGGGAAGACCAGTCATATTCTTGATCGCTATGATGATGCCGCCTTTCGATGTGCCGTCCATCTTAGTAAGGATGATTCCATTGAGATCTGTTATCTCGTTGAAAAGTTGGGCTTGTGATAGACCGTTTTGTCCGGTATTTGCGTCCAATACCAGCCAGGTATTATGCGGAGCTCCCGGTATCTCCTTGCCAAGCACCCTGTTCATTTTTTCCAGTTCTGCCATCAGATTGACCTTTGTCTGAAGACGTCCGGCAGTATCACAGATAAGGATATCGATATCGTTTTCCTTGGCATAACGGCATCCTTTTACAAGCACTGAACTTGGATCTTCGTTTTCTTTTCCGCTGATGCATGGGATCTCAAGCCTGTCAGCCCAGACCTGAAGCTGTTTTGTGGCTCCGGCACGGAACGTATCTGCAGCAACCAAAGCAACTTTCTTCTTATCGCTCAGATATCTGTTTGCGAGCTTCGCACATGTGGATGTTTTTCCGGATCCGTTTACACCGACCATCAGGATGACGGTCGTTCCGTTTTCGTTGAATACGATATCCTCATCCGGTTTCGCATAATAGACTTCCCGGAATGTCTGAGCGAGGAAGTTCATAATGTCTTTCGCAAAAAGATAATAGTAATTCTGGCATGTTTCGAAAAACTTGTCACAGATCAGTTCGGAAGTCTGATAGCCGATATCAGCTTCGATCAAGGTGACCATAAGCTGTTCCATGAAGTCTTCTTTATTCTGTTTCTTGTTTTCCGTTACAAAGCGCAGTTTTCTACCAAGAGAATCATTAGTCTTGGCAAAACCATGCAGATATTTGTTTTTATCTTTACTGAAAAAACCCATAGATCATGCTCCTGCACTTTCTTCAGGCTCAGCCATCTGCATCGCATCGACGAGTTTGACCTTGATCATCTGTGAAACTCCCCTCTTCTGCATCGTGACACCAAACAGGGAATCGCATTGTTCCATAGTTCCCGGACGATGCGTAATGATGATGAACTGTGATTTGTCAGCAAATTCCTTGACATATTTCGCAAATCTTTCAACATTTGCAACATCAAGTGCGGATTCGATTTCATCAAATACGATAAGCGGTTCAGGGCGAACTTTAAGTATCGTAAACAGAACGCAGATCGCGATAAGCGATTTTTCGCCGCCTGAGAACAAGCGGATCGATTTGACAGCTTTTCCTGGAGGCTGTACATCGATATCGATGCCTGTATTGAGGATATCATTGGGATCTTCCAATACGAGTCGTGCTTTTCCACCACCGAAAAGTTTGGTGAACACTGCAGGAAGTTCCGCATTGATCGCGTTAAAAGTTTCTTCGAACTGTGTCTTCATGATCTGGTCCATCTCGTCGATCGCTGAAAGGATCTTATCTCTCGATGCGACAAGATCATCATAGTTCTTTTTCAGGAATTCATAGCGTTCATTGACTTCGTTGAATTCCTCAGGAGCAGACATATTCACATTTCCCAGTTCCTGAATATCTCTACGAAGATTAATGACTTCTTCCTTAGCGGTTTCATCGATCTCGATATCGTAGTTTTCAAGCGCATACTCAAAAGTCATCTGATATTCTGAAGCAAGACGGTTCAAATCGTTTTCCAGTTTCGTTTCAAGTACCGCTTTAGAAGTATTGATCGAAGAAATGTTGTTGCGTGCCTCATCAAGCTGTCTTCTGACAAGACGGATCTGTTGTTCTTTTCGGTCGATTTCAGCGGAAAGCTTCATTCTTTCATCTCTTCTCAGTTTCAGAGAATTTGAAAGCTCATCTCTTTTCGCGTAGTTTTCAGAAAGTTTCGTAACGACAGAATCTGCTAATGTTTCCTGTCCCGTGACCGGAGAGATCTGTTCATAATCCGCCTGCAGTTTTTCATATTTTGCACGTTTTGAATCGACGATCGGTTCAAGCTGAGCGATCGCTATCCTCTTTTCTGTGATCTGATTTTCCAGATCTTCTTTCTGTGACAAAAGAGAATTGTAATTGCGGATAGCAATCGTATTATCCGCTTTATACGATACCAGATCGTTTTCAATACGGTTAAATTCTGCCTGAGCCGTGACCATGGATACTTCATTTTTCACCTTGCCGCCAGTCATGGAACCGCCTCTGTGAACGACATCGCCATCCAAAGTCACGATCTTATATCCATGGTTTAAGAGATCGGAAAGATGGTTTGCGTTTTCGAGGTCATCACATACAAGAATGTTCCCTAAAAGGGATTCTTTTACATCTTCGAATTGTGCTTCACAGCTGCAGAAATCATATGCGGTACCAAGGTATCCCTTTGTGTTGTTGCATACGACTTCATCTTCATAACGCACATTGTGCGGCTTACAGACTGTCAAAGGAAGGAATGTTGCTCTTCCGGAACGGTTTTTCTTTAAGAAAGAAATTGCTTTTCTGGCGGCTTCTTCATCTTTTGTGACGATATGATAGATACTGCCGGCCAGTGCAGTGGCGATCGCTTCCTCATAGCCTTCATCAGGATGGATCTCTTGTCCGACAACGCCCAAGATCCCATAAAAGGAATTTTTATTGGACATAATCGATTTGACGCCAGACTGATTTGCAGACGAAAACGGATCGGCGATAACATTCCGCAATACTTCCATACGGTTGTTCAGACGATTCAGGATATTTCCGGTCTCATCCCTTTTCATCGAAGCTTCGCCCAGATCCATGGCTGTATTCTGAAGGTTCGTATTCAACAACTCAATATCGGATTTCAGTTTGTTCAGACGCTCGAGTCTGTCATCATATTCGAATTTTGCTTCACTGATATAGGATTCCATCTCCTTCAGCTTTTCTTCGGAAGATCCGACCTGCAGAGCGTATTTACGTTTTTCATCGATCTCGATCTTTCTGGCTTCCAGGGTCTGTATTTCATTTATGACGTTCATCAGTTTTTCCTGGATACTGTTGATCTGATGATCGTATTCTTTTAATCTGTTCTTGTTTTCAAAATTGGAATTCTCATGAACCTGAATCGTCGTTTCATGCATCGCAAGATTTGTATCCAGATCAAAGATCGACTTCTGTATTTCGATCTTCTGTGCATTCAGATTGCGGATATCATTCACAAGAACGGCGACTTCGATCTGTTCCAGACGATTCTTCTTTTCTCTGTAGATCTCCGCTTTTCTGGCCTGTCGGCGCAAAGGAGCGACTTGTCTTTCAAGTTCAGAGAGGATATCAAAAGTACGATCGAGATTATCCTTTGTACGTTCAAGTTTATTTAAGGATTCGATCTTTCTTTTTTTGTATTTTGATACACCGGCAGCATCTTCAAAGATCTCTCTTCGATCATAAGGTTTTGCTTCAGCAAAGCTAATGACATTGCCTTGTGAGATCATGGACAAGGAGTTCTTTCCAAGCCCTGTATCCAGTATCAGATCCAGAATGTCCTTGTATCTCACATTCTTCTTATTTATCAGATATTCTGCATCTTGATCGTCATTATAGATACGACGTGTCAGTTCGATCTCATCAAGATCAGAATTCAGCATACGATTGGTGTTGTCGAAAACCAGAGTAACTTCAGCCATGTTCATCGGCTTCCGGTCTTCTGTTCCGGCAAAAATAATATCGGTCATCTTTTCGCCGCGAAGCGATTTGACCGATTGTTCTCCAAGGACCCATCTTATGGCGTCGGAAATATTGGATTTTCCGCAACCGTTCGGTCCGACGATCCCGGTCACGGGATCTTCAAAATTTATGGTTATACGATCTGCAAAGGATTTAAATCCCTGCATTTCTATACGTTTAAGAAACATCAGAACTCCTTTTATTACCTTGATATTATAACAGATTTAGAATAGCAAAAAACAGCTTAATTCAATACCTGTATTCACAGTTACACATCCAGCCATTTTTTCTTTAACTCAACAATCATCACACAGTTGAGATGCTGTATATGTGTTCATCTAATCGATCAATGTTTTTTATTCCTCGATCGATCTTTAAAAAATCGTCTGATTGGATTCAGACGATTTTTGATCTTAGCATTCCGATTTAAGGAATGAACATTCGTTTCTTATTTGATAACGTTCAATCATTGAGGAAGATGCGTTTCGATCTTCTCTGTAGCGAATTTCCGCTGGAATGCATCTGTCAGTACGATACCGTAACGGATATCACAGTCACCAAGAGGCCTGTCGCTGACAGAAAGAGAGATCATAGTATTGACACGAATCGTCTTGTTTCCAGTCCTGGTCTCAAGGAATTGGCCGTTATCGTCATAGATATCGAACAGGAAGGCAAGTTTGTCGCCTGGATTGAGTTCCTGAATACCTTTTTCCATAAAAGCGAAATTGTTGTCCATAAAAGTATATCCTTTGACTTCGCCTTTCACTTCACGCGGGCTGTCTTCCTGGATCGGTTCCCATTCTATCTGCAGAAGGATATCATGTTCATCGTTCAGACGGGCTTTGACCGTGCCTTTGTGAATGACGCCCCATTCCGTCTCGATCGGTGATTCCGCTTCATATGCTACCAGCGTATTATTGATGTGGATCCAAGTACCATCCGTCGAGACCATCGGGCGATCATTTTCATCCAGCATTCCCGGAACATCATGTCCAAGATAAGCCCAGCCATTGTCAGTTTTTTGATACATGAACAGTTGAGAATCGATGACGATGTCCCAGAAATTATCGGAAAGATCGAGCTTGTATCCTTCTTCGGTCTTAATCAGTGGGATGTCGATAACTGACGGGATCTCTCCATAATTGGCGACCCCTTCTCTGTACCATTCTTCTTCTGTATAGTCCTTCCTATCGAACTCGAGGCCAAGGAATTCCATCGGCTTTTTGTATTCATCACGGTGAACATATGCCATTATGCTGTAGAAGTCAGTATAAAAATTCTCTGTTCTTTGCAGATCAAGAGCAAGATACTGCGTATATTCATCGGAATAATAACTGATCTCTTCCGGAAAAGTGACGGCAATTCCATTGATGCCCGTGTTGGAAACGGCGTTGCGGTAAACGATGACTGATTTGATCTTATTGATCAATTCATTGATCTGGCTACTGTCAGCGATCGTATCATCGAAATCCGATTCATCCAGTTTCTCAAGATAGTCGATCAGGTCGATCTGCTGCTCTCCATTG
>CADBND010000116.1 GCA_902795875.1 uncultured Erysipelotrichaceae bacterium | reverse complement strand
TCTTTTGTCTGTCCCGTCATAGCGGACTTTGTGTCCGGCCAGACAGGCTGAGATGCCGATTTTCATGATTTCAGTATATCGTATGCTATGATAATTGTTGGAGGTAATTGAATATGTCTGAATGCACACATGACTGCAGTTCGTGCGGACAGGACTGCGCTTCCAGAGCGCCACAGCCTGTTACGCCTACTGCGGATACAAAAATAAAGAAGATCATCGGTGTCCTTTCCGGTAAAGGTGGAGTAGGTAAATCGATGGTCTCGTCACTTCTGGCGATCGAACTCGCCGAACAGGGTTACAGTGTCGGCATCATGGATGCCGATATCACCGGTCCCAGCATTCCCAAGATGTTCGGTCTGAACGGACAGCTTTATGGGGATGAAGAGGGAATCTTCCCGGCTGTTTCTTCCCTGGGCATAAAGGTCGTTTCCATCAATATGATGCTGGAAAACGAGGATGATGCGGTCCTTTGGAGAGGTCCGATCCTCGGCGGTCTGATCAAACAGTTCTATACGGAGGTACACTGGGGTGAACTCGATTATCTTCTGATCGATATGCCTCCCGGGACGTCCGATATCGCCATTTCCGTCATCCAGCAGATCCCGGTGGATCAGTTCGTCATGGTCACCACACCTTCGAAGCTGGTATCGATGGTCGTAGGAAAGGCCATCAATATGGCCAAGCAGGTAAACAAGCCGATCGCCGGTCTGGTAGAGAATATGGCTTATGTGAAGTGTGATGAATGCGGTCACGAGATCAATATCTATCGCAATGATGAGACGGCTGCTACGGCGGAAAAGTACGGCTTGGATGTCGTTGCCAGATTGCCGATGGATCCCGAACTGGCCAATGATGCCGACGAAGGAAATATCGAGGCATACAAGGCAGGTCTTCTGACGGATCTTGCGGAAAAACTGAAATAAGAGAGAAAACAACTGTTAAGAAAAAACGTCATCCTGTCGGATGGCGTTTTGTTTGAAATGGCAGGGGAGGTAGGGGTTGAACCCACACCAACGGTTTTGGAGACCGGTATACTACCGCTATACTACTCCCCTATGTGCATCATATATTTTATCTTAAAGCTATTGTTTTCGCAAGGTATATAATATAGATATGGAGCAGTTTATCCTGAGCCGGGTCAGACCGGAATACTATAATTCCATCGCCGCCTTTAAAAAAGAGATCTTTGAGGGTGACCGGAAGTTTGACGGCTGTCAGCAGCTGGATCTTTATGATGATATCGAAAAGTGGGATCTCAACTGCAAGCTTTTCGAAGATCCTTCCACTGTACCGCCCGGTTATTCTCTGGGTTATCAGTATCTCTATCTGGATAAGGAAGATGTCGTCGGGATGATCAATCTCAGGCCTTTGGCGGAGATGCATGTTTTCTTAAGCAGATTCGGGGGTGCGATCGGCTATTCCGTAAGGCCTTCCCGCCGAAGACAGGGCATCGCGACGAGGATGCTGTCAGATATGCTGAAGATATGCAGGAAAGATTTCCGGATGAACAGGGTACTGATCACCTGTCTTGAGGACAACGTAGCTTCCAGAAAGGTCATTCTGAATAATGGCGGTGTTTTTGAAAACAAGATCCTCTATCCGCCGGAGGACAGATATGTTGAAAGGTATTGGATCAAACTATGAAGATCGGTGAATTTTCTGATTCCTTTCTGCCCATCATCGATGGAGTGGGAAGGGTCGTATACAATTATTGCGATACGATCGCCCGCAAGGGACACGAATGTACAGCTATCGTTCCGATGGATAAGTTCGGATACCGTGGCCGTTTTCCGTTTGAGATCATTGACTATTATTCCCGTTCCGTTCCCATCATGAGTCAGTATGATGCGGGTCTGCCGATGGTGGATGTGCACTACAAGGCCAGGATGGATATGACAGATTTTGATATCGTACATGTCCATACACCTTTTATTGCGGGGGCAGAAGGTGTCCGCTATGCCAGGAAACACGGTATTCCCTTGGTAGGAACCTTTCATTCCAAATACTATGATGATTTTTTACAGCTCACCGGTTCCAGACATATCGCTGGGCTGGGGACGGACATCATCGTGAAGTTTTATGAACAGTGCGATGAGGTCTGGGCGGTATCGGAATCTTCCGCAAAGACACTGAACGATTACGGATATAAGGGGAAGATCGAGGTCATGCCTAACGGTATGATGATCAAGGAACTTGATCCTTCCTGGAAAGAAATGGCCAGAAAACATTTCGGTATCGATGAGGATCCCTGCCTGCTTTTTGTGGGACAAATGAACTGGAAGAAGAATATCGCCAGGATACTGGAGGCGGCAGCTCTTCTGAAAAAGAAAGGCATCGCTTTCAATCTGATCCTGGCCGGGAAGGGTCCGCATGAAGAAGAGATCAAAGCCCGGATCCGGGAACTGGGCATCGAAGAAGATTCCTATATCGTCGGGCATGTGCTCAGAGAGGATCTGCTTATGGGTCTCTACATGCTGGCAGACCTGTTCGTATTTCCTTCGATCTATGACAACGGGCCGATGGTCGTAAGGGAGGCAGCCAGTGCCGGAACACCTTCGATCGTTGTTGCAGGATCAAGTGCTGCAGAGGGGGTCGATGACGGGGTCAACGGTTTCTGCTGTGAAGATGATCCGCAAAGCATCTGCGAAGTGATCGAAAAAGCATTCGCAAACAGGGAAGAGACTGCCCGGATCGGTCTTCTGGCAAAGGATACGATACCGGTATCGTGGGACGATCTGATCGATAACGTCGTGGAGCGTTACCAGTATTTGATTGACAAGCGCAAGGGACTTCTGTAAGGAGTCCTTTTTGATATGTTATAATGCAAGTAACGAAATACTATTTACAGGAGGAAATAATTCATGGCTACACCACATAATGCGGCTGCACCCGGTGCGATCGCCAAAACGGTTTTGATGCCCGGCGATCCTTTAAGAGCGAAATTCATCGCGGAGAATTTCCTGGAAAATCCCGTACTTTTCAATACGGTAAGAAACATGTTCGGATATACTGGCACATACAAGGGAAAAAGAGTCTCTGTAATGGGTTCCGGAATGGGTATTCCTTCGATCAGCCTTTATGCTCATGAGCTTTACGAATTCTATGATGTCGAGAATATCATAAGGATCGGTTCGACTGGCACATATAAAGAGGACATTGGTGTCTTCGAAACGATACTGGCTACCGGTTCTTATTCGGATTCTTCTTATGCCAAATGCATGTGCGGAGATGAGAACGTCTTCCAGTATCCGGATGAAGGATTGAACGATGAACTTCGCTCAGCAGCGAAGAAGCTCGGTATTCCTTTGAGAGAAGGCCTGATCTGGTCGAGCGATGTCTTCTATTACAACGAGAAGATGCTTCCGGGAGCTTTGCAGACAGCGATCGAAAACAATCTGCTTTGTGCGGAGATGGAGTCTTTCGGGCTCTTTGCGACTGCCAAGGATCTTGGAAAGAAAGCGGCTTGTATTTTAACTGTTTCCGACAACATCATCACTCATGTCGAGACGACGGTGGAAGAAAGAGAATCGAAACTCGTCGACATGATCAAGATCGCTCTGGAAGCTGTCGAGGAAGAATAAAAATGAAGGTTTTGAATTTCGGGTCTCTGAATTACGACCACGTATATGAGGTAGAACACTTCACGGAGCCGAAAGAGACGCAGTCTTCGCTTTCCTATATCCGTAATTTCGGCGGAAAGGGACTCAATCAGTCCATCGCTTTGGCAAAGGCAGGGCTGGAAGTCTATCATGCCGGAAAGGTTGGAAGTGACGGCCAGGATTTCATCGACTATCTCGAAAGATACGGTGTAGATACGACTTATCTCACAAAAGATGACAGTGAAGCGACAGGACATGCGATCATCGAAGTCTGTAAGGGACAAAACAGGATCATCCTGCATGGCGGTGCCAATCAGTCCATTGGAAAGCAGCAGATCGATGATGTTCTGGATCATTTTGAAGAAGGCGATGTCCTTTTGATCCAGAATGAGATCTCATCGCTTTCCTATTTGATCGATGCTGCTCACGAAAAGGGGATGACGATCGTATTCAATACGGCTCCGATGAATGAGAAGGTCTTTACTTATCCTCTGGATAAGGTCGACATCTTTGTGGTCAATGAGATCGAAGGTGCCGGTCTGGCGTCCTGCACCGACAGACAGATCGAAGGCATCATTTCCGCTTTGGAACAAAGGTTCCCGGACAAGGAGGTCGTGCTGACGGTGGGAGAAGAAGGTTCCTACTATATCGGAGAAGGAAAAGTGGTCCACCAGGATATCTATGAAGTAGAGGCGGTCGATACGACAGCTGCCGGAGATACCTTTACCGGTTTCTTCCTGGCTTCCTATCTGAAAGATAAGGATGTGGCGAAAGCGCTGGATCTGGCAGCCAAGGCTTCCAGCATCACCGTTCAGGGAAAAGGTGCTGCGCAGTCCATTCCGGATATTTCTGAATTATGAAATACATCGATATGCATTGCGACACCATCACTGCTCTTTTTGAAAAGGATGGTTCGCTGGAAAACAATGACCTGCATGTCGATCTGAACAAGATGGAAAACGGCGAATGTCTTTTGCAGAACTTCGCCGTTTTTACGGACATTGCACGTCAGGATCATACCTTTACCGATGCGGCGATTGCTTTCTATCATAAGCAGCTTCTCGAGCATAAGGACAGGATCTCTCCGGTGCTGAAGTATGAAGACATCCTTAAAAATGAAAAGGCAGGTCACATGAATGCGATGCTGACACTGGAAGAAGGCAGTGTTGTCGGCAAGGATCTGGACCGCTTGCAGTGGTACTACGATCAGGGTGTGCGCATGATCACCCTGACCTGGAACTACGCCAACGGGATCGGTCATCCCAACTTTGAATATAAGAAAGATACCTATGCGGATATTTTGCATACGATCGATGAGAAAAACGGTTTGACGCCTTTTGGAATCGAATATGTGAGAAGGATGGAAGAACTGGGCATCATCGTGGATGTCTCTCATCTTTCCGACAAGGGCTTTTACGATGTATTGAAATATGCGAAAAAGCCTTTTGTGGCATCTCACTCCAATGCGCGCAGTATCTGCAGTGTTGCCCGGAACCTCAGCGACGACATGATCCGCAAACTGGCGGATGCCGGCGGTGTGATGGGGTTGAATTACTGTTCGGCTTTCATTAAAGAAAAGGATGATGGCTATACTTCGATCGAAGGCATGGTGAGACATATCCGTCATATCGTGAATGTCGGCGGGATCGATTGTGTAGGACTGGGTTCCGATTTTGACGGTATCGGCAGCAGACTGGAGATAGAAAATGCCTCGGGTCTGCCGAGGCTGTATGAAGCTTTGAAGGAATACTTCAGTGAAGAAGAGATCGAAAAGATCTTCTACCGGAACGTTTTGCGTGTCTATAAGGAAGTATTGTCCTGAGCAGTGATCTGGTTGTATTTTCATTGAAAAACCGTTACGGTCTGTAACGGTTTTTTAGAGTTCTTTTTCCAGTCTGTACATAGCTTCGAGAGCTGTAAGGATCTCGTTTTTTTCACCGATGGAAGTCTTGCTTTCTCCTTCCGCATAGGAAGCGACAGACTCGTCAGTACTTTCTCCCCACAGTACGACGTTGTTTAAGATAGAAGCGGTGTGTACACCTCTGAGCCTGCCGACGGTATATAGAGCGGCTGTCTCAAAGTCGGATCCTAGGACTCCTTTTTTCGACCATTTTTCGGAATCGATCGCATCCTCGTCGTAATAGAAGGATTCGTGGGACAATACGATGCCGGTGTGATACGGGAAACCGAGTTCTTTCGCCGCTTCTTCGCAATGATGCAAGAGCTTATGATCGGCTGCAGCCGGATAGGCGACATCGACGTAGCATTTTGAAGTTCCTTCCTCTCTTACAGCACCTTCGCACAGGATCAGATCGCCCAATTCGATCCCTTTTTGTAAGGCTCCGGCTGATCCGACACGTATCATCGTGTGAACGCCGATCTTTTTCAGTTCTTCGACAGCGATGGCAACAGAGGATCCGCCCATTCCCGTCGAAATGCCGATGACTCGCATTCCTTTGTAGGTGCCGACGATCGAACGGTATTCCCGGTTGAAAGTGAGTTCTTCGACGTTTTCAAGGAAAGAAGCGATGACGTCGATCCTTTTGGGATCTCCCGGCATCAAGGCACAGGGTGCATTTACCGTCTCATCAAGTTGAATGTGCGGCTGTTTCATCATTGTTCCTCTTGTACACAAAGGTCGAGCGCTTCGGAAAGCTTTTGCAGGATCTCTTTCTTTTCTTCCTCTTTCAGGAAGGAATGCTTGATGGAATTCATATTCATGAGGATCAGATCTTCGTATTCGAAGCCCATCTCCTTGAGACAATGGTCGTATTCGTCATCGAGGGTGATCCTGGACATGGTCATATTGTCGGTATTGATGGTTACCGGTACACCCAGGGAATAAAGATTGTAGGCCGGATGCATCTCGTAGGACTCTCTGGTCTGGCAATGCACATTAGAGGTCGGGCAGATCTCTAAGGCGATCCCGTGATCCGCACAATAACGTGACAGGCAGGGATTTTCATATACGTGATGTCCGTGTCCGATACGGACGGCGCCCATTTCAATGGCGTCTTTGACGGTCGTCCAGTCCTGCGAATCTCCCGCATGGCAGATGAGCGGGGTACCAAGCTGTTTCGCTTTTTCAAAAAGCGGTGCGAAATTGCTCAGAGGTACGAAGCCTTCTGCTCCGGCGAGGTCGAGACAGACGACACCTTTATCGAGATATTCGTGAGTGATCGTTGCCGTTTCCATATTGGCATCCCAGTTGAGGTCTTCCGTTCCGACACACATCATGCAGCAGATGATGCCTATTTTGATATTTGGGCAGTTCTGAAGACCCTGTCTTCTGCCTTCCAGTACGGCTTCGATGGCCTGTCTTTGACTGAGACTTTTGTTTGTATGGAGCTGAGGAGCGAAGCGGATCTCGGCGTAGGCGAGTCCTTGCTTATCCAGATCTTCGATGAGTTCTTTTGTGACCCGGGCAAGAGATGTTTCATCCTGCATCACCTGCAAAGGTGCATCGAACATCTTCAGGTATTCATTGACGCTTCCGGAATGGGAGTGTTCTTCCATCCATTTCTCGTAGCCTTCCAGTGTATCCGCCGGCATTGAGACACCCTGACTTTGCGCAAGTTCCCAAATGGTGGCAGTACGGAAAGAACCGTCGAGATGCAGATGCAGATCGACTTTCGGGAATGTATATTTCATATCGTTACCATCCTTCTATCTTCAATTATAGCGGATGACAGGCTGTGTTAGAATGAAAGTAGTTAGAACTGGAAAGGATAATCTATGAGCGAGAAAAAGAAGATACCTGTCATTCTCGATGGCGATCCCGGTCACGATGATGCGATCGGCTGGGTATTGGCTTCGACGATACCGGAATTCGATATCAAAGCGATCACAACGGTCGCGGGCAATCAGACATTAGAAAAGGTGACTTACAATGCGAGACGTATCGCCGCCTTGTTGCATCTGGATATTGAAGTGGCAAAGGGAAGAAACAAACCAATCTGTTCGGATCTGATCATTGCGCCGAATTTTCATGGCGAGACGGGTCTTGACGGACCGGTATTGCCTGAACCTGATCATGAGCTGTCAAACCTTTCGGCGATCGAAATGATGACCAAAGTACTGCAGGAAGCTCAGGAGAAAGTCACGATCATCTCTACCGGCGCGCAGACCAATGTTGCGGCGCTTCTCTTAGCCCATCCGGAACTGAAAGAAAAGATCGGCATGATCTCAACGATGGGCGGCGGACTTCGTAACGGCAACTGGACGGTTGGTGCTGAGTTCAATATCCTGGTGGATCCTGAAGCTGCCTATACCGTGGCACATTCCGGTCTTCCTCTTCAGATGTGCGGACTGGATGTGACGGAGCAGGCGATCGTCTATCCGGAAGACTGGGAGAGGATAAGAGCCTTGAACAATCCGGTTGCCAAAGTCGTTGCGGAATGGTTCGATTTCTTCTTCATCCATATGAAGTCTCTGGGCTGGAAAGGCTGCTGCACACACGATCCATGTGCCGTCATGTCGCTGGTCCATCCGGAGATTTTCGACATACGCGATTATTATGTCGATATCGAACTGAAAGGAAGATACTGTCGCGGAGCGACTGTTCCCGATTACCTTGGAAGGAGCGGAAACAAGCCGAATTTCCGTTGTGTGGTCGGGCTCGATCGGCAGAAGTTCGTGGATGTGCTGGTGGATGCCTGCGCAAAATTTGAAGGCTGGGAGGTCTGATATGAAAAAGATACCTGTATGGATCGATACCGATACCGGTGTCGATGATGCTGTCGCACTGATCGTCGCATCAACGCTACCGGAGATGGATATCGTAGGTGTTTCGGCAGTCGCCGGAAATACTTCACTGGAGAATGCCTTCCGTAATGCCAGGGATGTCCTGTCGCTGGTGGGAAGAAAAGATGTGAAAGTCTATCCCGGTGCGGATAAACCTTTGATCATAGATCTGTTTACGGCGGAAAAAGTACACGGTTCCAACGGTTTAGGCGGCGCAATCATTCCGCTTTCCGATGCGCCGATCGAGACGGAAAAGGCCTGGGATGCCTTGTACGAGAAAGCAAAGGAATACAAGGGTGAACTGGTCGTATGTCCGGTCGGACCTTTGACCAACATCGCGACCTGCATCATCAAACATCCTGATGTGGTGGATTACATCAAGGAACTCAATATCATGGGCGGTGCAGCGATCGGCGGCAACGTTACGTCCTGCGCGGAATTCAATATCTTTGTCGATCCCCAGGCAGCTGAGACGGTGTTCCGTTCCGGAATCAAAGTCAATCTCTTCCCTCTGGATGTGACGATCAAAGCCTATCTGGATGACGATGACATCGCCGAGATCTCTTCTTACGGAAACAAAGTCTCCGATCTCTTCCGGGATTCCAACGATCTGCTGTATAAGGCACAGGAGAGGATGTCACGCAGCGGGCTTTGTGAGCATGACTCCTGTCCGATCCTTTATACCGTGCATCCGGAATGGTTTGAAGGTCATGAATGTGGCATTTTTGTGGAGACACAGGGTACAATTACTTTTGGCAAGACCGTAACGGACCTCTGGACTGACTTCAAGTTCGAAGACCGTCACTGCAGGATCTATCTGGATATCAACAGAGAGAGCTTTGCGAATCGGATCAAAGAGGCTTACCGGTCATTTTAGAAAGAGGAGCATATGAAAACTGTTTGGGAAAAATACGATAGCAAGACGATGAAGAAGGTGATGGCCTTTTCGGAAGGATACAAGGACTTTCTCGATCACGCCAAGACGGAAAGAGAAGCTGTAAACAAGTCCATCGAATTGGCGGAAAAGGCCGGCTTCCGGGAATTCAAGGACGTGAAGAAGGTGAAAGCGGGCGACCGTTTCTACTTCAATAACCGCGGTAAGTCACTGGCACTGTTCGTGATCGGAAAGAAAGAGATCGAACAGGGCGTGAATATACTGGGTGCACATATCGATTCACCGCGTATCGACGTCAAGCTCAATCCGCTTTATGAGGATAACGGACTTCTGATGATCGATACCCATTATTACGGCGGGATCAAGAAATACCAGTGGACCGCAAGACCGTTGTCGATCCATGGCGTCGTTTGCAAGAAAGATGGCAGTGTCATCGAAGTGAATATCGGCGAAAAAGAAGACGATCCGATCATCGAGATCTCCGATCTTCTTATCCATCTGGCAAAGGATCAGATGGCCAAGAACGGAGCCACTGTCGTAGAGGGTGAAGACCTCAATGCTTTGGCAGGTTCCATTCCGGCTAAGGAAAAGGATGATGAGAAAGATCTCGTGAAAAAGAATTTCCTCGACATCCTGAAGAAAGAATACGGTTTTGAAGAGGCTGATCTGATCTCGGCAGAACTGGAATTGGTTCCATCGGGCAAGGCAAGAGACCTCGGCCTGGACCGCAGTATGGTGATGGGCTATGGTCATGATGACCGCATCTGTGCCTATACTTCTCTGGCGGCCATTCTGGAGACGGAGAAGCCTGAGAGGACTTCGGTATGTATCCTCACGGATAAAGAGGAGATCGGTTCGATCGGTGCTACAGGAGCACAGTCTTCGTTCTTTGAGAACTGCCTCGCGGAGCTGATCGCGACAAAGGGCGATTACAACGATCTCAGATTGCGTCATGCCTTGGAGAATTCCAGAATGCTGTCATCGGATGTTTCGGCGGCTTTCGATCCGAATTATCCGCAGGTGAACGATCCCAAGAATGCGGCATATTTCGGAAAGGGCATCTCTTTCAACAAATATACGGGTTCCAGAGGAAAATCCGGTTCCAATGATGCGACCGCAGAATATATCGCCAAGATCAGAAGAATCCTTGACGACAACGATGTGAGCTATCAGTTCACCGAACTGGGTAGAGTCGATCAGGGCGGAGGCGGCACGATCGCCTATGTCCTGGCCAACAAGAATATGGATGTGGTGGATGCGGGCATCGCTGTCCAGAATATGCATGCGCCATACGAGACGGCTTCCAAGGCAGATATCTATGAGGCTTATAAGGCTTACAAGGTCTTCTTAAAGGAAATGGACTGATCTGCCATCTCGATACGCTTAAAACAAAGGTTTCATACCTTTGTTTTTTTTGAATCCGGGAACAGTCTTACGATATGTGATATCATAAAGGAAATGAAGAAGATTACATGTAAGAACTGTGGAGCGGTATTCAGCGATGATCTTGGAAAGTGTCCCTATTGCGGCACGATGAACAAGAAAGGCGCATACCGGAATTTCCGTAAGCAGGTATCGGCTTTCATAGACGGTATGCTGGGACTCAAGGATGAGACGCATCAGTCGATCTCAAAGGGGATCTTTCTGTCTGTTCTCCGGGGATCGATCATGATCGTTGTGATCGTAGCTGTCGCTTTCTTTTTCGGTAGAGGAGCCAATGTCAACTATTACAATGACAAGGAATATGATCTGAAGGCACTGGAACAGATCGAATGGGCTGATCAGAATATCGAAAAACTCGATGAGGCTTATCTGAAAGGCGATCTGGAAACGGTGAGGAAGCTTTATTATGAGAACAGTTCCGTCGTGAGTCGTTGGCGCTATTTCCCGATCTTTTCTTTGAAAGAAGAATACTCTGATATCGTGGACGGCGGCTATTTCAATGAATCTAAGTTTTCGGAAGTCCTTTACTTCCTGTATTATCCGGAATATTTCGCCGGCCGTGGCCGTCTTCCGGAAGAATTTGTAGAGGAATATCAGGAACTGCGCAATAAGGTCCTGGCTTTTATGGCAGAAAAAGGCTTTACGGAGCAGGAACTGGAAGAGATCTATCATGAACATGCGGATGGCTACGGATATGTGTCCGGAGCTGATCTGAGACAGTATCTCAAGGAGGCAGGAAATGGTTAACTGTAAGAATTGCGGAGCGCCTCTGTCTCTGGATCAGGCCTATTGTCCTCATTGCGGAACACCCAATCCGGAAGCGCAGGAACATCTGAAGAAGCTTTCTCAGCTCGATAAGGATTTCAAGCTGGCAAAGGAAGAGGTCAAGGAAGAGGTCCAGAAAAGCAAGCGCGGATATGGCGTTCTGGTCATACTGGTGATGCTTCTGATCGCCAATCTGATAATGTTCCTGATGCATGGAGCCAGTTACGAGATCTCTGAGAAGATCATCGCATCCCGCATGTCTCATTCCGAGATCAAGGCGACACTGGATGATCTGATCGAAAAGGGCGAGTATATCGAGATGAATGTCTTCATGGAAAAATATTATCTCCCTTATAACGAATATGGAGATTATTCCAATCTTTCTTATCTGGCAGGCTATTTCAGCGATGTGATCGAACAAGTGAGCCTGTATTATCACGCGAATGATCCTTATTCCGATCCTTTGATGCGTTCGAGCCAGAGGATCAAGGAGTTCGAGGAAGAATATGAACGGGTCCTCAGAAGAGATGAGGGGCAGTTCAAGGAACATATTGAGACCCTTCATGAACAGTTTGTACAGTATCTGAAGACTTATCTGTTTCTCACCGATGAGGATATCGATTCGATATCCGAATTGAGCGATTCGCAGCTGCTGGTGCTGATATCGAGGAGGCTGAATCATGAAGAGGAATAGGAACAGGAACAAAAACAGATGGATCTCACTGGCGAAGGCTTTGATCATACTGAATATGATCATACTGTTTATCAACGCCTATTTACTTGTCGTTGAAGTGAGAAGAGATGTCAATTACGGTTCGCGAAGCTATGGACTGTCCACCTTGAATGATTATTTCGACGAAGGAGATTATCAGAGGATCTATCTGTGCACCATGTCGAACAAATATGCGAATGATGAACCTGAGGTCGATGTGTCGCAGTACGAAGCGTTCGGAAGGTATTATCACGCTTACACCATGGCTAAGGTCTGTGAAGATAACGGAGAATATCTGGAGCAGATGAAGGCCGAGAAACAACAGATCACCTGGAAGAAGATATTGAGCGTGATCGAAGAACTCGAAAGAGATCTATAGACAGCCGTAAAAAGCGGCTGTTTTTACTAAGGAGACAAGGCCAAATGAAGATCGGTTATCAGGGAGTCGATGTGGCTTATTCCCAGATGGCTTTAAGGAATTTTTTCGGTGAGGGCAACGAAGAGATCGGCTACGCTGATTTTCTGCAGATGTTTTCTGATACGGAGAAGGGGATACTGGACTATGCCTTATTTCCGGTAGAGAACACGACGACCGGTATCATCGCTAGGACATATGATCATTTTCAGGATTACGATGTCTATGCGACAGGAGAAGTGATCATTCCCATCCGGCATGATCTGATCGGTTTTGAAGGTTGCGATGTTTTACAGATCAGGGAAGTATACTCCCATCCTGAGGCGATCTTACAGTGTCAGGAACTTTTCAAAAAGTATCCGCATATGCATCCCGTGGTCTATGAGGACACGGCATTGAGCGTATCCTATGTGAAGGAGTGTGGGGACAAAAGCAAGGCGGCGATCGCTTCGCGTCTAGCTGCTCAGATCTACGGAATGAGTCCGATCTTAAAGGAAGTACAGGACAACGATGCCAACATGACCCGTTTTCTGGTCGTGGGAAATAAGGAAGCATACCCTGAAAATGCCGATAAGATCTCCATACGGATGGTGCTGAATCATACGCCGGGAGCTCTGTATCATACTCTGGGCATCTTCGCTTCCAAAAACATAAATGTGGTCAAACTGGAAAGCCGACCGATCCCCGGCAAGGCTTTTGAATACTGTTTCTATCTGGATTTCAGCGGTGATCTGAAAGATCCCGATGTGAAAGAGGTTCTGCGCCGTCTGCGGTATGACTGTCTCGATCTCAAGGTCTTCGGCTGCTACAAGGCAGACGTACAGGAGGGATAAATGCTTAAGAAAGAAAGCAGGATAGGTATCATCGGTCTGGGATTGCTGGGAGGAAGCTATGCGCAGGGCTTATCCGAAGCCGGCTACCAGGTGAGCGGTATCGATATCAATGCGGATGCGGTGAAAAAAGCTCTTGAAAGAGGCTGGATCGTAAAGGGAGGAGAAGATCCTTCTCTGATCCAAGACTGTGATATCGTCATTTCGGCTTTATATCCTGATGCCTTTGTGGAATGGGTGAAAAAGAATCAGGATCATTTCAAATCCGGCTGTATCCTGTCGGATGTGACCGGCATCAAGCGGAAGGTGATGCGCAGCCTGAAGGAGGTCCTGAGGAAAGATGTGGAGTACATCGCTGTTCATCCGATGGCTGGCAGGGAATCAAAGGGGATCGATCATGCGGAT
The DNA here is from genome assembly GCA_902795875.1 of uncultured Erysipelotrichaceae bacterium. Lineage (GTDB taxonomy): Bacteria > Bacillota_I > Bacilli_A > Erysipelotrichales > Erysipelotrichaceae > Colivicinus. The sequence goes on along the minus strand of CADBND010000116.1, from coordinate 5,292 downwards.
GCGAGCCAGTTTGCGGCTGCCAATTATATCATCGTGACCGACAACGACAATACGAAAGAGGCGATCGATACAGCCAGACAGATCGGCGAAGCCCTTCGTTTCGCAAAGATCTCGGTTCTGGATAGTGAAAGGCATGACCGGATCATCGGTTTTGTTTCCCAATTGTGTCATGTGATCGCGATCTCTCTCATGAATATTTCGGATGATCCATCCCTTGTTGATTATACGGGGGACAGTTTCCGCGATCTGACCCGTATCGCTGATATCAACGAGGATCTCTGGCCGGAATTGTTCATCGGAAACAAGGACTTTCTTATAGAGGAGATTGATTCTCTGATCGAAGAGATGGAGTCCATGAAGGAACTGATCGATGCGGAAGATGTCGAAGCATTAAAAAAGAAGATGATCCTGGCTACGGTACGCAGAAGGCGCTTCAATAAGAAAAAAGAGATCATATAGATCTCTGTTTTGATTGTTACAGTTTTACGTAAGCGACGGCACAGGCGTTCGGTCCGATATGTGCTCCGACCGTGGCTCCGACCGGAATGATCTGGTCTTCTTTGATCGCATAGCCTTTCTCTTTCAGCTTGTCTGCCAGTTTGTAGGCGTTGGTCTTGTCGTAGGTGTACATGACATAGATCGGATATTCGGGATCGGGAACTTCGGTGTCGAAACGGTCAACAATGTATTTGATCGCTTTGTTCAGCCCGATATGTTTGGATACGATCTCGGCTTTTCCGTTGGAATCGAATGCACAATGCATGATCGGTTTGATGTGACCAAGCTGAGCGATATAGAAGGCAGTATTGGATAATCTGCCGTTCTTGTACAGATATTCGAGGGTATCCATTGCCGTGTAGATCACGGTCTTTTCTTTCAGACTTTCCATCTTGTCGGCAATCTGTTTGCCTGTGCATCCTTCGTCGCGCATTTTGACGGCTTTTTCCACCAGAAGACGCTGTCCGCCTGTACAGGTGAGGGTGTCGATGACATAGATACCTTCATAGTCGACCATATTCTTTACGGACATGGCTGTCTGATAGTCACCGGAAAGTCCGGTGGAAAGCGGCAGATATACGACCTCGTCGCCGTTCTCTTTGGCTTTTGTGAAGAGCTCTTCAAAAAGAGCCGGAGAAGGCTGTGATGTCTTCGGGAAATTTTTGTCTGTTTTGAGCCTTTCGAAGAACTCTTCCTTGGATATCGATATGTTTTCCAGATAATGATCGTCACCGAAGCTGACTGACATCGGCAAATAAGTGACGTTCATTTCTTCCAGTTCGTGCATTTCGAAATCGGCTGCCGAATCTGTTGCAATGATCACCATAGGAATCACCTCCGTATAATATTTTACTCCATTTGGAAAACAAAAAATGATATAATCCATCATTGTGAGGTATGTGTATTATGAATGAAACGATAATCAAGTCCATCGCAAAGGAACTGAAAATAAGTGAAAAACAGGTCGATACGGTATTACAGATGCTGGAAAGTGGCGATACCGTTCCTTTTATTGCGCGTTATCGTAAGGAGGCGACCGGTGCGCTGGATGAAGAGAAGATCCTGTTCATAGAAAAACAGTATAAATACGAACTGAATCTGGCCGAAAGGAAGGAAAGTGTCCTTTCCCTGATAGAGGTACAGGGAAAACTGACCGATGAACTGCGGGCTCAGATCATGGCTTGTGATAAACTTTCTCAGGTCGAAGACCTGTATAAGCCTTACAAACAGAAGAAAAAGACCAGAGCCGGTGTGGCGATCAAGAACGGTCTGGAACCTTTGAGCCAGTACATCCTTTCTCTTCCGGAAAAGGATGAGCTCGATAAGGAAGCTGAAAAGTATCTCAATGAGAACGTTAAGACGGTCGAGGATGCCGTGCAGGGTGCCAAGGATATCATTGCGGAGAATGTTTCCGACAATGCCAAACTGCGCTGGAAGTTCAAGGATCTGATCGTCAAGGCCGGTTCCATCGTCACTTCTCTCAAGAAAGATGCGGTCGATGAGAAAAAAGTCTATGAGATGTATTATGAGTATTCCGAGAAGATCTCGAACATGGCGGATCACAGAGTCATGGCGATCGACAGAGCGGAAAAAGAGAAGGTCATCAACGTATCCATGTCCTATGATCTCGATCATATAAAGGATCTGGCACATCAGGAATATCTGAAGGGGAAGAAGACGGAGCTGGAGGACTGCATCGTTTCTGCGATCGATGACGGTATCGACAGACTTCTGATGCCTTCCATCGAAAATGAGATCCGTAGCGATCTGTCCGAGAAGGCACATAACACTTCGATCGAAGTCTTTTCTTTGAATCTGGAGAAACTGCTTTCCCAGGCTCCTTTGAAGGGTAGAGTCGTATTGGGTTTTGATCCGGGTTTCTATAACGGATGCAAGCTGGCAGTACTGGATGCGACCGGCAAGATGCTCTGTGTGGATAAGATCTTCCCATTCCGAAAGGATGGCAACATCCCGGCTTCCAAGGCAAAACTGTTGAACCTGATAAACAAATATGATGTCAAGATCGTTGCGATCGGTAACGGTACCGCTTCCCGTGAATCGGAGAAACTGGTCGCTGAACTGATCAATGAGAATAAACTGGATGTGGCTTATGCGATCGTTTCCGAGGCTGGAGCTTCCGTCTGGTCAGCGCAGGAAGAGGCAAGAGCTGAATTCCCCGATCTGGCAGTTGAGGAAAGATCGGCGGTTTCGATCGGCAGAAGACTTCTTGATCCTCTGGCGGAACTGATCAAGATCGATCCGAAATCGATCGGTGTCGGACAGTATCAGCATGATCTTCCGGAAAAGGCACTGAATGAAAGGCTTGATGAGGCGATCATGAAGGTCGTCAACCGGGTCGGTGCAGACGCCAATACCGCTTCCAAGGAACTGCTGGAACACATATCCGGTTTAAACAAAGGCATTGCTGCAGAGATCGTGAATTACCGTAATGAGAATGGGAAATTCACCGACCGCAAACAGCTTCTGAAGGTCAAAAAACTCGGTGCCAAGGCCTTTGAGCAGTGCGCAGGCTTCTTGCGTATCATCGATGGTAAGGAACCTCTCGATGCGACCAACATCCATCCGGAATCCTATGATGCAGCCAAAAAGATCATGGAGGTCTCCGGTATCAGCAAGCTCGGAGACAAGGATATTCAGTTCAATGATGAAGCGATCGCCAAACTGGGTATCGATGAATACACTTTGAATGATATCAAGGACTGTATCAAGGCACCTTTGCGTGATTACCGTGATCAGTTTGACGGTGCGATCCTCAAGTCCAATATCCTGGAACTCAAGGATCTCAAGAAAGGGGACGAACTTTCCGGTACAGTCCGTAATGTCGTCGATTTCGGTGCATTCGTGGATATCGGCTTACATGATGACGGACTCGTTCATATTTCCCGCATGTCGGAAAAGAGGATCAATCATCCAAGTGAAGTCGTTTCTGTTTCCGATATTGTAAAGGTCTATGTCTATGATGTGGATGAAGCCAGACAACGCGTGCAGCTCTCCCTGCTTCCGCTGGATGTTCTGGCAAAAAGGGATGCCGACAAAAAGGAATTCCGTTCCCGCAAGAAGGCGGTGAACCGTCCTTATCACAAGGAAAGACCGGTCCAGAAGGAAGGAGAGATCTCCGAAGAAGAAGCGATGAAGCGCCTTCTGGAGAGGTTTGGAAAGAAATACTGATAAAAAAGATCACCTGTGTTCATCATCTGTTGGATGCGGGTGATCTTTTTTTGATCATTGGAATAGGGATGCGCAATTGGTCTGTCCGTTTCCCAATATGTAGTTTACGTGTAAGGACAGGAATTCTTCGGGGATGGAATCCGTCACGATGACTGCTTCATCAAGATTTGCGAATTTGACCGGATTCAGAATGAAGAATTTGGAACTGTCGGTGAGGATGCAGGGGATCTTACTGCGATGGAGGGCAGCCGCTTTTGTGGCGGCTTCCGTTTCATTGGAGGTCGTGAAACCGACTTTCTCATGGATCCCGTTGGTACCGATGAAGGCCAGATCAAAATACATGTTGTTGATCTGTTCGACCGTGTTTCTTCCGGCGATCGCCTCTGTTTCCGGTCTTAGCGGCCCTCCCAAAACGATCGTGGAGATCTCTTTTCTGGCTAATTCGAGAATATGTCGGATCCCCGGAGTAACGACGGTGATGTTTTTGGCATGGATGTACTGAATGATCTCAAAAGTAGTGCTTCCGGCATCCAGATAGATCATCTGATGATCTCTGATCAGACTGGCGGCTTTTAAGGCGATCTGTTTTTTCTGGCCTATATTGGTCTCGCTTTTCAGGATCATATGCGGTTCTTCGACCTGTTTGGAAGAGATCCTTGCTCCCCCGTGATAGCGGGAGATGATCTTCAGTTCTTCCATATTCATAAGGTCTCTTCTGATCGTTGCAGGAGATACGTCCAGGGTCTCAACGAGTTCTTCTACGCTCACGTGTTCTTTTTCTTTGCATATCTCGACGATCTTGTTCCAGCGGTGTTGTTTGTTCATATCTTTTCTCCGGTAAACGCTCAAATAGAATGATCAGATGATCATTTTAACTGTATTATATATCAACTGATCATGATTATTTGATTTTTTATGATCATAACAGTAATGAAAGCGCTTTTTTCCTTCTATATAATGAACTTGTCTAAGGAGAAAGGGGAACGCCATGATCTATACATTCACTTTGAATCCGGCGATCGATTACTTTCTGACCATCAGCAATGAGCTGATGATCGATGAAGTAAATCGTGGAAGTAATGCCTTATTCAAAGCGGGTGGAAAGGGACTGAATGTCTCCAAGACGTTGAGCCTTTTGAACATCCCATCTAAGGCTGTGGTCGTACTTGGCGGTTTTACCGGAGATTTCATCCGGAGCGAATTTGAAAAAGATGAAAATATCGAGATCATTTCCGTAGAAGTTGCCGGCGCCAATCGGATCAATATGAAGGCGCATTATGACAATAAAGCGCTATGTATAAACGGTGACGGTCCGACAGCAGACCAGAAGACGAAGGATCAACTCAAAGAAGTCGTTAAGAGGATAACGGAGTCAGATATCGCGGCGATCTCCGGAAGTATGATGAAGGGATTCGATGAGGATTATCTGATCGAACTGGTCGATCTGATCCATGCCAAAGGCGCTAAAGTCGTGATTGATATGGAGAAGATCACGCCGGAAACGTTAAAACGGTGCCGGCCATATCTGATCAAACCGAACCTCTATGAACTGCAGCTTTTACTGAATGACGAGAGTATCACGATCGATAATGCCAAAGAGGCTCT
>CADBND010000115.1 GCA_902795875.1 uncultured Erysipelotrichaceae bacterium | reverse complement strand
CTATGAGATCGATGAGAATCAGCGTATCGTCTATCATGACGGAACGCAGATCGATCTCACCACCAAGGAATTCGACCTGCTGATGCTTTTCGTAAAGAATCGCGGTACTGCTTTCTTGCGTGAGCAGATCCTGGAAAAAGTCTGGGACGAGAACTATTACGGTTCCGACAGAGTCGTCGATGACACGCTTCGCAGATTGCGCAAGAAGATGCCGGATATGAACATCCAGACGATCTATGGCTTTGGTTACAGGTTAGGATGAAGCGATTCAGGATATGGTTATCTAACTTCACGCTTATTCAGCAATTTTTCACCATCGTGTTTTTCACAGGTGCGTTTTTGCTGTTTTTTATTTTTGCCTATCTGAACAGGAATATCGACTCTTTCGTCAATTCCCAGATGTATGTCTTCATACACCGTTCCCAGAATGAATACCTGGAGACCCGCATGATCTCAGAAGATTCCAATGTCATGCATTTTGTATACAATGCAGACTCTAAGCGCTATCTCAACCATATGGACGAAAGATATGAGAGACTACTCTCAAGGATCGATCCCGAACCGGAAATGGGCAGCATCGACAGCAGCTTCGAATACGACAACAACACGATCGTCTATTCCATCATCACTTTCGGAGACAGCGGAGAATACCGGCTGATCTCGATCATCCGGAACAATTTCCGTGAAGAGTTCCGTTCTGCGTTGTCCAACAGTGTCATAAATATCACTTTTTACGTGTTTTTTGCTTTGATCGCCCTGATCGTCATCTGGATCTTCTCTTTGATCCATCCGCTCGATCAGATCATCAGTTATATCAACAGGATCAAGATCGGTGAGAAGGCCAGTCTCAATGTCAACCGTTACGATGAGATCGGTGAGATGGCAGAGGCTCTTGTGAGCATGAATGAAGAACTGTCCGCTCAACAGAAGATCCGTGATGAGATGATACAGAACATCTCTCACGATCTGAAAACACCGATCGCGACGATCAAATCCTATTCGGAGTCGATCAAGGATGGCATCTATCCTTACGATACTTTGGAAAAAAGCGTGGATGTGATCATTGAAAATGCCGACCGCCTGGAAAAGAAAGTTTATTCTCTGATCACTTACAACAAGATGGGCTATCTGGAGGATCATGACCCCAATATCCTGAACCTTGAGATGACGCCCGTCATACAGAAGGCCATATTGGCTGCTTCCGTCATCCGCAGTGATGTAAAGATCGTTACGGAACTGGATGATTCCGTATACTTCCATGGCGATGAGGAACCCTGGCGGGTCGTAATTGAAAATCTTCTTGACAACGCTTTGCGCTATGCAAAGCATAAGATCACGATCACGCTTCAGAAAGATCTGCTGGAAGTCTACAATGACGGCGCAAATATCGAAAAGGACCGTCTGGACAAGCTTTTCAAGCCCTATGAGAAGGGAAATAAGGGCAAGTTTGGTCTGGGTCTTTCCATCGTCAAGAAGGTCGTTGAGACTTATGGCTACAATGTGACCGGCGAGAATCTCAATGACGGTGTTGTATTCCGGATCTATACGACCCGTAAAATGAAAAAAGCACCGAAGAAAAAGAACAGCAAAAAGAGTATAATTGAAGCATGAGTCAGCTGCAACTGGATGAGATACAACTCCATTACGAGAAGTATGGCAACAAAGGCCGTAAGGTGCTCTTATTGCACGGATGGGGTCAGAATACGGAAATGATGGCTTTTATCGGGGAATTCCTGAAAAGCCATTTTATTGTGTACAATCTTGATCTGCCGGGATTTGGCAAGACAAGCGAGCCGCCTGAGCCTTGGGATACGAACGATTATTGCGAATTCCTCGCTCATTTCTGTCAGCATTTCAAGATCGAGGATCCGATCATCATCGCTCATTCCTTCGGCTGCCGGATCGCATTGCGCTACGCGTACAGATATTCCGTTCATAAGATGGTCCTTACCGGCGCGGCCGGTATCAGAGATAAGCGCGGGATCGCTTATTATGTGAAGACCTATACTTATAAACTTGGCAAGAAGATCCTTTCCCTGAAGCCTTTTACCGCATATCGGGAAAAACTGCTGAAAAATGCAGGGAGCGAGGATTATCGGAATTCCAGTGGTGTCATGCGTGCCACTTTTGTCAAGGTCGTCAACGAGGATCTGAAAGATCTTCTTCCGCATATTGAGACCGAGACCCTGCTGGTCTTTGGTGAAAACGATGAGGCGACTCCCGTCGAAAAAGGAAAGATGATGGAGAAACTCATGCCTAATGCGGCGCTTGTCGTTTTCGAAAACGATGATCATTATGCCTATATCCATCAGGCCGGACGTTTCGATCTGGTTCTGGATGCTTTCTTAAGGAGCGATTACTGATGTCCGAACTTCTTATTACGCTGCTGCATCTTGCGGTATTTCTTTCTTTGAGTTTTGTTTACTGCAAACTGGCTTTGCAGATGTTCCAGCAGAACCGCTATGAGCTCTACCGTTATTCCAAATGGCTGTTCAACAAACGTAACATCCGTTTTTCTTATGCTTTTGTATACTGCATCGTCATCCTGGTGGTCGGAACGTTATTCAAAAGCAGGATCCTTACGCTTCTTTTGACAGCTGCTTTCGCGATCTTTGTCTTGTACAAGGAAAATGAGAAGACTTATGTGAAGGATCTCGTCGTTACCGCCAGAGTGAAAAGACAGATCCTTGTCATGGCTGTCCTTATGACTCTGTTCATTCTTGTGGGCAGATTCCTTCCTGCGGATGTACTGGGTGTAGCCTGCATCATTCTTTCTTATCTCATGATCTATCCGATGGCTCTGATCACTTATCCGATCGAAGAGGGGATCAAAAAACGCTATGAGAACGAAGCAAGAAGGATACTTGAAGAGGACGATCATCTGATCAAGATCGGTATCACCGGTTCCTATGGCAAGACTTCGACTAAAAACATCGTCAACGATATCATCGGTTCTTACAAATACACTCTCATCACACCGGCATCCTACAATACGCCCATGGGTATCACCAGGACGGTAAGAGAGATGCTGAAACCGATACATGAGGTCTTTGTATGTGAAATGGGTGCCGATAAGGTCGGAGATATCAGCTATCTTATGGACATGGTCAAGCCGAAATACGGAGTCGTGACTTCCATCGGCCCCCAGCATCTGAACACTTTCCACAATATGGACAACATCATCCGGGAAAAGATGAAGGAGATCGAGAAACTGCCGGAAGACGGCACCGGTTTTATCAATCTGGACAATGAATATATCGCTTCCTACAAGATCAGAAATCACTGTAAGATCGTATCGGTCGCCATCGACAACAAAGATGCCGATCTGGTGGCAGAAAACATTTCTTACGGAAAGGACGGTTCTTCCTTCTCTGTCAAGATCGGGTCGAGAAGGCATCGCTTCACGACTTCTCTGCTGGGAAGACACAATATCACCAATATCCTGATCGGTATCGCGATCGCCATGGAACTGGGTATGGACATCGATCAGATCAAGAAGAACGTCCGCAATATCTCGCAGGTGGAACATCGTCTCGAAGTCAAGAAGATCAACGGATTCACCTTCATCGATGATGCATTCAATTCCAATCCTGTCGGTTCCAAGATGGCTTTGGATGTGCTGTCCATGATGCCGCGCAAGAGAGTCATCGTCACGCCGGGGATGATCGATCTGGGAGAAAAGGAAGATGAGATCAACAGGGAATTCGGAAGATACATGTTCGATAAGGCTGATCTGGTGATACTGGTCGGCGAGAAGCAGACCACTTCCATCAGGCAGGGTCTACAAGAAACGGGTTTCCCGGAAGAAAACGTGATCGTTTTCGCTACTGTAAGGGAGGCGTTTGCCTATATCTATCGTGAACTATCCGTAAAAGACACGATCCTGTTGGAGAATGATCTTCCGGATGCGTTCAATGTGTGAAAGGTGTTAGAATAATTGTTATGAAAATATGTGTAGGAGTATTCTTCGGCGGCAGGTCCACCGAACATGAAATAAGCTGTATCAGTGCGAATCAGGCGTTGCATGCCTTAAACAGGGATAAGTATGATGTTTTGCCGATCTACATCTCAAAAGAAAATGAATTTTATACCGGAGATGCGCTTTTTGATCTGAGCAATTATGCGGACATCGTAAAGGATCCTTCTTCTCACCTGGATAAGGTAGCCATCTATAAGGATGGCAACGCGGTAAAGGTGAGACCGATAAAAGGCCTTTTCAAAAAGGAAATGCAGATCGATGTTGCTTTCCCGATCGTACATGGCACGAACGTGGAAGACGGAACTCTGGCAGGTTTCTTACAGATGCTGGACATCCCGTTCACTTCCTGTGATGTTCTGGGTGGATCGCTTGGTCAGGACAAGGCGGCGATGAAGGATGTTTTCGCTTCCCACGGTATCCCGATGGTCGAGCACTTCGTCATCTATGGCAATGATTTCGAAGAAGGATACGATTCCTATTTCGCCAAAGCCAAACAGATCGGTTTCCCATTGATCGCAAAACCGGCAAATCTGGGTTCATCGATCGGCATCGAAGTGATCAAAAATCAGAAAGACTTCAGAGAAAAGATCAGGGAATGTCTGAAATATGATTTCAAGGTCGTTGTGGAGAAGATGATCTCTGATCTGATGGAAGTCAACATCTCTGTCATCGGTTCGCAGGAAGAAATGCGCTGTTCAGCGATCGAAGAGGTGACCAACGGCTTCCTGGATTTCGATAAGAAGTATCAGCCGGGTGGAAGCAAGGGCGGCAAGGTATCGGGTTCAAAAACTCCCGCTGCCAAAGGCGCGTCCAAAGGTATGGCTTCGACGGTCAGGAAAGTTCCTGCTGATCTGAGTGAAGAAAAGAAAGAAGAGATCGAAACGATCGCCCGCAAGGTCTTTCGTGCCTTGAACTCCTATGGCTGTGTCCGTATCGATTTTATGATCGACAGAAGTAGTGACAAGGTCTACTGCAATGAGATCAACACGATACCGGGTTCTCTGGCTTTCTATCTCTGGAAACACGACGGGATCGAATTTGACGAGGAATGTGATATCCTGATCTCCAACGCTTTGAAAAGATATGCGAGCAGAAGCCGCAAGACGTTCTCGTTTGATACGAACATACTGGACAACTACAGAAAGAAATGAATAATACGACAAGAAAAGTGATCATCCTTGTGATGATCGGACTGCTTCTGGTGATATCGGTCCTGTCACTGGCGGTGTAAGAATGAAAAGGATCCTCTTATATCTGATCGTGCTTCTATTGTTTTGTTCATGCGCAAAAAAGCCGGAAAAGATCCTTAAGGAAGCCGGCTACGAGGAAAGTGATATCGAAACGATCCTGTCACTGAGTGAAGAACACAGATCCCTGTTTATGGATGGGATGAATGAAAAAGCTTTGAAGTATCTTCGAAACAAAGCTTTCACTGAAAACGGACTGGATGCTTACCTTCATTTCGACGGATCCTTTGATACTGACCTTCTGATGCGACTGGTCAATGAAGATATCCTGAACGACAGTAATCTGTCAAAGCTTCAGACATTATACGGAAGCGACGGCTTCACGGAAAGAAACGAGGAACTCTATCTGTCGATGCTGGATGAATATGACGATGTCCGTTCAATGATGGAGATCGTCAATACGAAAAGATATAAGCCGTTATTCTCCGATATCGAAAGTGTCGATATGTCCAAAGGCGATCTGATCCTGGTAAACAAGTATTATCAGCTGGACCGTGATTATATACCGGAGGATCTGGTGGATATCGATCCTTCGCTGGGAAGAGGAAGTATCAGAGAGAAGGTATACGAAGCTTACCTGGATCTTCTCGAAGATGCCAATAAAGCGGGATATGATCTCTATGTCGTTTCCGCATTCCGTTCCTATGACTATCAGGCTGGCCTCTACAACAAATATCTCGGTATGGATCCCAAAGAAGTCGTGGATACCTATTCTGCACGTCCGGGTCATTCGGAACATCAGACCGGAATGGCGATGGATGTGACCCTTCCCGGTGTTTCCCTGGATGATTTCGGAAAGACCGATGCCGCAAAGTGGCTGGCTTCCAACTGCAGCCGTTACGGCTTCATCATCCGCTATCCTCAGGATAAGATTGATATCACCGGATATATCGAGGAACCCTGGCATATCCGCTATCTGGGAAAGGAAGTTGCGCAGGACGTCTATGCCCATAAAATGACATATGACGAATACTATGCCTGTTTTATACAATAGGGAAATATGAAAAGAACAGATAAAAAAACATTATTTGGAATGATCATCTCGCTGCTTGCCATCGTCGCCAGCATTTTTGTGCTGATCTCAGCCGGTGTCATACGTCTTCCGGAAAAGGCGAACGAGGATGAGACCGTTCTGGTCCCGGAAACAGAAGAAAAGCAGCAGACTGATCAGACTCTTGAGAAATATCGTAAGACCTATCAGGAAAACAAGGCGATCAACCCGGACTATGTCGGAGAGATCGTCTTCGATTCCGGACTGATCGAAGTGCCTTTCGTTCAGGCGAAATCTGTATACAAGGAAGATGGCACGATGTATGAATTCTATACAGAAGACGGCAGACTCGTGCAGGATCCCGAAAACTATACCGGAAACGATGTATATATCTGGACGTATTGGGCGACAGGTGAATACGACTACAACGATCACGGCGGTTCAACATTCATGGATTATCGCAATGAACTGAGCGATCAGAACCTCATCATCTACGGACATCATTTCTCGGTCTGGAACGATGAGGAAAGGATCAAGGCATTCACTCCTTTGGAGAAACTGTTAGAGAAGGAGAATTATGCGGAAAACCGTCTTGTGGATCTGGTACTTGGAAATGAGGTCAGAAGATATGAGATCGCAGCCGTATATCAGTTCGACGCGACCAAGGAAGAACATTTTACGGATCTTCAATACTGGCGTACCAACTACAATTACGACGATTATCATGACAATGCCTATGACAGCGAGTATTATGCAAACTATATCAAAGCGGTCAAAAAGGCACAGCTATACGATACCGGTGTTTCCTGGACGACGGACGATAAGACACTGACCTTGCAGACATGCATCGGCGGTCACGCCGGCGAATTGTTTGAGATCATCGTTCTGAAACAGATATCATCACAAGCCTATTAAGTCTGGCAACAGACTTTTTTAATAGTGTATGATTGTAATGTGAATAGATCGCATCGCTTTTTATTGTGGACTTTACTGCTGATGATCCTGATCCAGCCGTTTTCGATATGGGCACAGGAGGATCTTTTCGTTGTCTATGACAAAGAAAGCGGAACACATGAGGAATTCCCTTCCTATGGTGAAGCCTATGATTTCTATATGGAAAACAAGGACGGGTACGAAGATCTGGTCTTTT
>CADBND010000114.1 GCA_902795875.1 uncultured Erysipelotrichaceae bacterium | reverse complement strand
TTAAGTGAGGTGGTCGGAAGATGCGTCGTCAACACTTACCCTTTGAATTATACGGATATGAGCGGTCTGCCTTGCCGGGTGATCGCGGAGGACAGTGAGTTATGATATTCTTCAGAAAGAAAGTGAAAAAGGAGACTTATGACCCGGAGCATCTTAAGCCGGTGATCCGCGTCAGTATCTGTACGGGTGAACAGACGGCCGGTTTCAAGGAAATACAAGGCGGAAAGTTCCGGGAAGTGATGCTGATAAGAGATGACGATGATCTGGAAGAATTCAAGGAGCGTTACGGGATCAAAGAGGAGATCGAGAGGATCTATTAGATATGAATGCGGATATCGATATAAGCAATACGGTATTGACTACCGCAAGGCTGATACTGAGACCGTTCAGAGAGGATGATCTGGACGAGTTTTTCGCATACGCTTGTGTGGATGGTGTCGGTCAGATGGCCGGCTGGGCTCCGCACAGATCCAAGGCTGATACGGAAATGATCCTGAATGATTTCATTGCGGGGAAAAAGACGTTTGCCCTGGAATATGAAGGAAAGCTGATCGGTTCTTTGGGGATCGAAAAATATGATGAAGAACAGTTTTCACAGTTAAAGGATCTCAAGGCCCGGGAGATCGGTTACGTATTGGCTAAGGAATATTGGGGAAAAGGCCTGATGACTGAGGCAGTGAAAGAGGTCATACGTTTTCTGTTTGAGGAATGTGATCTCGATGCGCTGCTGTGCGGTCATTTCTTACGGAACAAGCGTTCCGCAAGGGTGATCGAAAAAAGCGGTTTCCGCCATCTTGTATATCACGAATATAAGACCAGGATGGATACACTTGAAGAAGCTGAGATGTGTATTCTGTATAAGGACAGTTATGAAAGGCGCAAGGCTTTGAGGATAAAACATGCGGAAAAGGAAGATCTTAACAGGATGCTTCAGATCTATGAACACGCAAGAAGGTTCATGGACAGCAGCGGCAATCCTTTACAATGGGGTCCGACCAAGTGGCCTCCGGAGGATCTTTTAAGGAAAGATACCGAAGAAGGAAACAGCTATGTCTGCGTCGATGGAGAAGGGAAGATCGTCGGAACTTTCTATTATGTTTACGGCGAGGATATTGAACCCACATACAGAAAAATAGAGGATGGATGCTGGCAAGACGATTCCGCATATGGGGTGATACACCGCATCGCTTGCGATCATTCCGTTTCGGGCATTGGAAAGTTCTGCATTGAATGGGCATATGAGAGATGCGGGCATTTACGTATCGATACCCATGGTGACAACATCGTCATGCGTAAAGTATTGGAGAAATTGGGTTTCGTTCATTGCGGAACGACCTATGTGGAAGAGGACGATTATCCCAGACTGGCATACGAGAAAAGTGAAAGGCTTATGAAAGAGTAGATATGGCAAGGTCAAGAAGCGCTGCGATCTGTGAGAGGATCGCCCGTAAGGCGATCGTTCCGAAAGGGAAGACGATGACTGAGGTCATCCTGAGTTACCGCAGATACCGGGGAAAGAAGAAATATGATCTTCCTTTACTGGTGAAGATAAAGGACAGAGGCAAGGTCGATGATGTGGTGTCTCGGGATATGCGTCTTTTCTATATGAATGTGGAGAGTGAAAGCGACAAGCTGATCATCTATCTTCATGGCGGTGCCTATGTGGAGGAGATGCTTCCGTTTCATTGGCTGATGTTAGACAAGATCACAGCAAAGGCGGATGCGCAGTTCATCATTCCGGATTATCCGTTGGCTCCTTATTCCGATTTCCGGGATTGTTACGAAAAGATGGAAGATTTCTATCGTCGGGTATTGAAGTATTATCCCGATCACAAGATCATCCTGATGGGGGATTCTGCCGGAGGAGGCCTGGCACTTGGCCTGACGATGTATTTTGATTCGTTGGGTCTGAAGACACCGGATAAGCTGATCCTGCTTTCTCCCTGGGTGGATCTGGTCATGGATGATCCTTTGATCAAGGACTACATCAAGGTCGATCCGACTTTGAAATATGACGATCTGAGTGTGGATGCGCTGTTCTGGGCAAACGGAGAGGATCTGAAAGACTATCGTCTGTCGCCGATCTATGGAAAGTTGAACGGTCTGAAGGATGTGACGATGTTCTGCGGGACACATGAATTCTTCTATCCGGATATCGTGAAGATGGCGGACAAACTGAAGGAAAAGGGTGTGGATACGACTTTGTATGTCGGAGAAGGACTCAACCATGTCTTTCCGGCGTTCCCGATACCCGAGGCAGATAGAGCGATCGAAAAGATCTGTGCGATCATAGAAAACAGTTGACAGGATGAGAAGTGATATGGAAAAGAAGAAGATCATAATCGATTGCGATGGCGGTTCCGATGATGCGATGGCTCTTGCCATGGCTTTGAACGATGAACGTTATGAGGTGATCATGGTGACGATCGTTTCCGGCAATGTCCGTTCCAAGCAGGCGGCAATCAATATGCGTACGACGATCGAGGTCAACGATACGTACCGTCCGGAAGTCTATGTTGGTTGCGACGAGATGCTGGTAAGAGACTGGGTCGGAGCAGCCGAGACACATGGGGAAGACGGAATGGGTGATCTGGATCTGGTGGATGAGAGTCTGATACCGGATGAGGGTCATGCGGTATATAAGATCCTGGAAGCACTTCGAAATGCGAAAGACAAGCAGATCGATATCATCACATTGGGACCTTTGACCAATATCGCTCTGGCGATCCGGCTGGAACCGGAGACGATGAAAAAAGTCGGCAGGATCGTTGTGATGGGTACGGCCGGACTGGGTACCGGAAACGTATCACCGGCAGCGGAGTTCAATATCTGGCAAGATCCCGATTCCTGCAAGGTCCTCCTGGATTCCGGCATCGATCCGATCGTTTTTGTCGGCTGGGATGCCTGTCTTGATGAGGCGATGTTTGAGGAGGATGAAATCAGAAAGATCTCTCAGGGAAGTCAGATCGGAAAGTTCTGCATCGATTCCAATATCGTTCTGCTGAAGATGAATCGGGAACGTTTCAAAAGGGATTGTCTGGATATGGCTGATCCCGCAGCGATGGCGGCAGCTCTGTATCCGGAATGCATCGATCAGTGTGAAAAGTATTATTGTGAAGTGGAACTGAATCACGGTCCAAGCTATGGGGGAGTCTTGGTGGACCGTTATCATTTTTCGGGTAAGAAGGAGAATGCCTATATCTGCAGCAAGCTGAAGCCTGATCTGTACAAGAAGTATGTCATGGACATGCTGAAAAGAAATGAAGAGTAAGATCAAGATCGGTCATCCGGTCTTTTTCTTTGGGCTGTATTATATTGACACTGTGTCAGAATACTTTTTGAGAAGGAGAAGACATGCGAAAAAATACACCGGAATCGACTTCAGCAAGAAGAGAGGAGATCGTTTCTGGCTGCGAGAAGCTCTATCAGCACAAAAGTTTCAAGGAGATCACACTGAAGGATATCGGAAAGGAAACATCATTTTCAAGACCGACGATATACAATTATTTTCAAACCAAGGAGGAGATCTTTCTGGCGCTGTTTCAGCGGGAATATGACTGCTGAAATATCGGTCTGGATGACAAGGTAATGATACTGGGAAAAGGCTGTGGAACACCAAGTATGACAAAAGGCAGTATCTACACGTCCCTTGCCTATGAGCTGGGAAAAAATCGAAATAAATAACGATGACTTTGAGGAAAAACGCAAAGTCATTCTTAAATGAAAAGACCGCAGTCTCAGACTGCGGCCAGATCGTTTGTATGATACTTTACAGGGTAATGGAATCGAAGAAGTCGATGATGCCCTGTTCGACATCTTCTTTGATGTCGGAGTAGTTGTGGATCTCATGACGGTATCCGGTATATAGGACTGTTGTGACATCATGTCCGGTATCGATCAGCCAGTTGGCTGCCTGATAGACACCTGTACCGTACTGTCCTACGGGGTCCTGATCGCCGGCGATGTTGTAGATGGGAAGCTGTTTCGGTACTTTTTCTGCCCATTCCGATCCGGTGATGTCTTTCATCATCTGCAAGAAGTAGAGCCATGCGCGGTTGGATGTCGGTTTTGTGAAAGCATCGAATGGATCTTCTGCGTGATCTTTCTGTACGTAGGGAGAATCACAGATCCATTCGTTTCCGAGTTTCACACCTTCCTCGCATCTTGCGAACATCCACCCCATGAAGGTGGCACCCAGACTGGGATCAGATTCATCACCTTTTCCTTCATCGACCAGTTTCTGTACGATGGCGATGTTTTCATCGAGATTTGGCCAGACACCGGTGGTACCGCAGATCGTGGCACCTTTCAAGTCGGATCCATATTTGGCGATGTATTGTCTTGTGATGAACGAACCCATGGAGTGTCCGAACATGAAATAAGGAAGATCGGGATATTTCTCCACGACGAGATCGTGGAGTTTCTTTTCATCTTCCATCATCGTTGTGAAACCTTTGTCTCCCCAATTGCCCCAGCTGTCGTTTTCCAAAGCGGTCTTTCCGTGACCGACATGGTCATCA
>CADBND010000113.1 GCA_902795875.1 uncultured Erysipelotrichaceae bacterium | reverse complement strand
CATCCGCTTATCTGGAGGCTGTAGCCGATGCGGGCTTCGATCTTGTGACCACCGCAAACAACCACGACCTGGATGCGGGAGCCATCGCCCTGGGAGCGACGATCGACCATTGCCGCGAACTCGGGCTCATTCAGACGGGGACCTTTAAAGATGACTGCAAGAGATATCAGACGGTCATTGTGAAAGGAATAAAGATCGCCTTTACGGCATTTACGACTTCTCATAACCTGCTGGCAGGAAACTACTCTTCCGAAGGCAGAAAGAAGCTTCTCAATACCTATGATCCTTCCGAAGCAAAACAAATCTGCCTGCAGGCAAAGGAAGACGGAGCTCAGCTGGTCGTGGTTCTGATGCATTGGGGGAAGGAATATAAACACGCTCCGAATGAGGAACAGCTGAAGATCGCCCGTGATCTGGCAGAAGACGGATACGGACTCATCGTCGGATCTCATCCTCACGTGGTCCAGCGCTATGAAGAGATCACAACTTCCGATCAGAGAAAAGTTCCTGTCATCTATTCCCTGGGCAACTTTGTCTCTCACCAGAGAAAAAGCAGATCCTACCTGTCACTGATGTTCAAAACAGCCGTTTCACTCAAAGACGACGGATCTGTCGACATAGACTGTTCCTATATTCCGTGCTGTACCCAGAGAAAACTGCTCAACAAGAAATATGTCGTCCTCCCTCTCTGTGAAGAGACCGGGAGTCTGATCTCTCAGAATGATTCAGCCGATTATCTGGCACATATTTCCGAAAACATCGGCGATCAGATCTCTGCGGATCCTTTCGCTGAGACAGCCTTACCGGATCCTTCTTCACTCAAGTGGAAAGATTCCACAAATCCAAGAAAAGATCTGCCAAGTCTCCACCCTTATGAGAAGAGGATAAAAGGCATCGTTCAGAGCAAGTATCCGAATGCCGTGAAGGAAAAAGCCTTCTATCTGAATGATAAAGAAGGATCATGGATGCTGATCGGGCTTGCCAGCACGATCCCTGCCATCATCATCCCGAACAAGATCAGAGACAAGGCAGTCAGTATGATCAGAAAACAGGCATTTGCGGGAAATCCGGTCATCAAGAAGATCAACTTCCCGACTTCCGTCACCAGGATAAGCGAATCTGCCTGTGAAGGCTGTTCCGCACTTTAGGGCGTCACCTTAAGCAAAGAACTCAAGATCATCAATAAGTACGCTTTCCGTAACTGCACGAGCCTGTCTTCGATCGTGATCCGAAAGAAGGTCAAGGAGATCAGAGAAGGTGCATTTGAAGGCTGTATCAACCTTCGCAGTATCAAGATACCGCGAAACGTCACGCTCATCGACGACACCGCGTTCCGGAACTGTCCTGAGCTGATCATCTACGGACTGAAAAACAGTTATGCGCAGAAATATGCGGAAGCAAACGGCATTCCATTCAGAAAACATGAAGATGTCGATAATCTGGTGTGAATACGGAGGAGAAGATGAAAAAACTGTTGTCAAAAATAAAGCGTATCCTGCGCAAGGTCAAGCGCAAACTGAAAAAGATCTTTAAAAAGACAAAACGTAAAAGCGAAGTCAAGACCGTCAGGAAAGCGGAACCGAAAAGAACCGTTCCCATCGTTGACTACGCTTCTTCGGAATACCTCAGCAAGCTTGAACCCGGGAACGGCAGATATGCCGATACCGTAAAGGAAACATGCAGGCTCCTGGGATATCCGCTTGAAGTCGATACATTCTTCCCGTCCGATGTGATCAACATCGACTACATGTACGATCGCTATGAGAAGATGATCCGTGAGTATCTTCCGAGGCTGGGCGTGAACATCTCTTATGAAGATGCATGCAAGAAATTCCGGTTCTTCAAACAGAAATACAGATCTCAGGAATGTTTCAGCTTCGCCAAGACGGACTGTGTCATCTGGTTCTGGGACTGGCTCCTGTTCGTAATGGACAGAGGTTACTACCACGGAAACTATTTTGACTTTGAGTTCTATAAGAAAGGCTGGAAAGAAAGAGATGAGTATCTCGGCAGCGGATACCGCCGCAGCCTTCTGAGGCTTTTGAACAATTCCAAAGAAGACAACAAGACTCTGGGAAACAAAGGTCTCTTCAACAAGAACTATGCGGCATTCATTCAGCGTAAATGGCTGTCCACCGAAAGTTCCACCAAAGAGGAATTCACTCAGTTCCTGAGCGGATTCGACAAAGTCTTCGTAAAACCTCTGACCGAATCCGGAGGAAACGGAGCCAGAGTCGAAGAAACAAAAGGAATGTCTCCCGAACAGATCCACGATACCTGGGTAAAATGGTCTGCGGAAGGTGTAATCGTAGAAGAGATCCTGAAACAGAATCCTCTGATCGCCGCATTCAACGAATCTACGATCAATACCCTTCGTATCTACACACTGATCGGAAGCGATGGAGAACCGTTCATAACGATGGCCTGCGGACGTTTCGGCAGAGCCGGAAAAGTCACAGACAACTTCCATCAGGGCGGATACGGGGTCATGGTCGATCCTGAAACAGGAACGATCACATCCGACGGTCTGAACCGTTCCCACCAGCTGAGTCCGATACATCCTGACTCAAAGAAAGTCTTCAAAGGCTTTACTTACCCGGAATGGGACAAAGTCCTGAAAGCCGTCAGAGAGATCGCGCTGGTCAACCCAAAGATCCCTCATGTCGGATGGGACATCATCATCAACGATAAGAATGAGATCGAACTGATCGAAGGCAACTACGCGCCGGGCTTCGATATTCCTCAGGCAGTCGATCAGATCGGCAAGAGATGCATCTATGACAAAGACGTCATTGCGATCGCCGCAAGGCAGGGAGCCCAGTTCCCGCAATCCGAAGTTTGGTATAAATAATGACCGGTGACAGCAAAAACAGAGTAAGAGTGGTCTTTTGGGACAATCTGAAAGGATTCCTGATCTTTCTTGTTGTCTTTGCGCACGTGATCTATGACCGTCAGGAATTCAAAATCATCGATTTCCTGGCGGATAACATCTACATCTTCCATATGCCTGCTTTCGTATTCGTTTCAGGCTATTTCAGCAAGAGCGATCACTCCAAAAACGGCAGATCCCTCTTCAAACTGTTATCGGCATATCTCGTTCTGACACTCATCCACCTGATCATGTCGATGGCCACGGGAAAGAATCTGAAGATCCTTCAGCCGTATTATTCCTCATGGTACCTGCTGTCCCTGATCGCATGGCGTCTCTTAGCCAGGACATCGATCATAAACAGTAAACCGCTGATCATCTCTGTCCTTGCAACTGTTGGGATCGGCTTCTGGTCCGATGTGAATAATACATTGGCCCTTGCCAGGACGGTCTCTTTATTCCCGTTCTTTGCGGCAGGTTATTGTCTCATGAAAAACAGGGTCGAACAGTTCAGATCAAAGACAGGAAAAAGGATCCTTGCCGGTGCCGCGGCAGCAATACTTG
>CADBND010000112.1 GCA_902795875.1 uncultured Erysipelotrichaceae bacterium | reverse complement strand
TCTTGAACTTGTTGAATGTGAAGCGGCTGTCAAAGGAAATACCGCAACTAGCGCCTTGAAGAACGCCGTCACAGAGACAGGATTGCAGGTAAAGGTCCCTCTGTTCATCAATCAGGGTGATCGTATTACGGTCTCAACGATCGACGGAAAGTATTCGGGACGCGCACAGTAATAACGATAGGAACGGGCATCGCCCGTTTTTCTTTATTAAAAAGGATATGCTGACGCATATCCTTTACTGTTCTTTCAGATATTTGATGACGCTGTTGGCAGCGATCGCTCCATCGTTACAGGCGGTCACGACCTGACGCAGATCCTTTTGGATACAGTCACCGGCTGCATAGATACCTTCGATCGCCGTGGACATATCATTGTTTGTAATGATGTAGTTGTGATCGTCAAGGATCTTCTGATCGACGAAATCGGTACATGCATCTGCTCCGATATAGGGGAAGATGCCTTTGCAGGGAACGACTCTTGTTTCACCCGTTTCAACGTCTCTTATCTGTAAGCCGCAGATCCTTTCCTCTTCGATGCATAAGGCATCAGGAACGTGTTTTGTGATGATCTCGATCTTTTCGTTGGCTTTGACCTGGTCGACGACTTTCGCATCTGCACGGAAAACGTCACGACGCACGACGATCGTCACCTTGGAAGCCAGAGAAGCAAGATAGAGAGCTTCTTCAAGTGCCGAATTGCCTCCTCCGATGATCACGACCTCTTTGTTTCGATAGAAGAATCCGTCACAGACGGCACAATAGGAGATGCCTCTTCCGGTGAATTCATCCGCTCTTGGCAGATCCAGCATCCTCTCCTTGGTTCCGGTAGCGACGATGACGGCTTTGGCTGAGAAGACTCTTCCATCAGCGAGGGTGACAGTCTTTTCTTTTTCTCCTTCGATCTTCCTGACTTCGCCGCTGATCAGCTTGGCACCGAATTTCTGGCCGTGTTTCGTAAGCCGGTCGGCCAGTTCGATGCCCGATATGGACTGATAGCCGGGATAGTTTTCTATTTCGTAAGTCTTGGACAGCTTGCCGCCATTGACGGCAGCTTCAATGATCAGGACTTCCAAATTTGCCCTGGAAGCATAAATGGCAGCGGTCAGACCTGCCGGACCGGCACCGATGATCACAACATCATACCTTTCTTCCATTTTTCCTCCTTGTTTTATAAATCAAGCAGATTATACCACATGATCATTCATCTCCACATACCATTTGCCCCGGTCGTAATAGAGATGGCGGATCCGGTTGGGTTCGAACACGCATGTGTAGCGAAGTCCTGATCCTCCGACCTTCAGTGATGCCCTCGGACAGATCTCCTTGACTTTCTTGATCGGTACCTTTCTGTCGTCATCCCAGATCAGAAACAGCGGTTTCACATTTCCGCCCTTGTCGTTGAGACAGATCACATCCACGTATTTCCTGATCATTTCGGTCTATCCTGCCTTTCCGTATGCGAAACGGTATTTTTCAATACGGTCTTTGAAAGAGTATCGTCTTCATATGCCCGAAGAAGATCGATGGAATTTCTTCCAAAGCGTCTTCTGATCTCCATGATCGCTGTCTCCTGTTTCCTTTCTTTTAGGGAATAGGAAGAATTCTCGAAAAAGGAAGTCTGGAAGGCATCTTTGTTTTCAGAGAGACCGGTGACTGCCACCCCGATAGAACGATAGGGGATACGGAAGTCACAATGTGTTTCAAACAGTATCAGTGCATTGTTATATATATCTTTTCCCAGATCCGAGTTTTCTTTCAGCCTCTTTTGAAAAGTGCGGACCTTGAGCTTGTTGTCACGGACAAAAAGGTGAACGGTATGATAGTATGATCCGCTTTCCCTCAGACGTGAAGCAATATTCTGGCTGATGGCAGTTAGAACGATCTTGACGTCGTCCAGGTCACGAAGATCTCTGGATGAGGTGATGCAGTTTGATATGGATTTGGCAGGATCGTATGAAGAACCAAACAGGCTGACACAGTCATCGTCGATCCCGTTTGCGTAACGGTGCAGCGTTTTTCCGCTTTTTCCCATTATTTTTTCCAACCTTTCGGCAGGGGTATCCGCAAGCTGACGTATCGTGAAGATCCCATAGGCATTGAGGATCGAAACACTGGATGGCCCGACGAAGAGAAATCTGCCTACCGGGATGTTGCCGATCTCATCGAGTGAATCGATATAGTAAGAACAGTCTTCCTTGGCGAGGTCTGACCCCAGTTTGGCGAAAGTCTTTGAGAAGGAGACGCCGATCGAAAGGGTGAGTCCGATCTCTTCCTTCACTCTTCTTAACAGATCGTTGACGATCTTTTCGACGCTTCCGAAATAGGAGATCGACTCTGTGATATCCAGCCAGCATTCATCGATGCCGAAAGGCTCGATCCGGTCGGTGTACTCATAATAGAGGGACCGTACTTTTTCGGAGAAATACTCGTAGGAAGCATAATCAGGATCGACAATGATGAGTTCCGGGCATTTCTTCAAGGCATCGACGATCGTTTCCGCTGTTTTGATGCCTTTTTCTTTGGCGGGAACGTTCTTGGCCAGTATGATACCGTGTCTGTTTTTCCTGTCTCCGCCCACCGCCATCGGGATGTTACGGTATTCCGGATGATAAAGCATTTCGACGGAAGCGAAAAAGCAGTTCAGGTCACAGTGAAGGATCGTTCTTTTCATACTTTTATTATACTTGAAAAAGAATCAAGTTCAACGTAAAACTTGAATAAAAATCAAGTTTATAATAGAATCGTATTGTGAGGAATAAAGTATGGAATTCAAAGATAATCTGAGATATCTGCGTCACAGTAATGGGATGTCCCAGGACAAACTGGCAGAAAAACTCGGCTATAAATCGTTCACGACTGTTCAGAAGTGGGAGGACGGTTCTTCTTTTCCGCGCGTCTCCACGCTGCAAAAGATTGCCGATATCTTCGGCGTTGATGTCGATCATCTGCTGAATCTCAATATTCGTGCCGATCAGGTCGCCGTTCCCATACTGGGGGAAGTCAAGGCCGGCTATGACATGTATGCCAACGAGGATATCTATGGCTATGAATACTGCAACAATAATGAATACGGTCCGGGAGAATACTTTTATCTCAAGGTCAAAGGTGATTCGATGATCGGTATGCGAATCGGCGAAGGGGATATCGTTTATGTGCGCAAGCAGGACTATCTCAATGACAAGGAGATCGGCGTTTTCCTTCTGGAGAACAACGAAGTGACGATAAAACAGCTGCAGATCGGTAATAACGAGTTGCGGCTCAAGGCAGCCAATCCCGCCTATCCCGATCGGGTATTCGCTCCGGAAAATGTCAGGATCCTGGGCAAGGTTCTTCATAACAAGGTGCTGTTCTGATGGGAAAGGATACGTTACGCTATATGGCTGTCTGCGCAGGTATATACCTGGGACTGGCGCTGTTTGAAGTACTTGTTCTGCATCCGCTTATCGATTTCTTTCCTGCAAGTGTCTGGACACCCGTGATCTTCTATGGGATATTGCTCATCGTGATCGACCCGATCCTGACGCGGATCATAAGCAACCGATTCGGTTTCAAGGAACTGAAAAGAGACGGTGACGACTTAATGTAGTCACCTTTTTTATTTAATGATAAAATGTTGGATATGAAGATCGCTATCGTTGCCGGCGGGACCGGCGGACATATCTATCCGGCTTTGACTCTGGCAGATGCCTTGAAAGAAAGAGGACATCAGATCACTTTCATCGGTTCAAACGATCGCATGGAAAAGGAAGTCATTCCGGAACGGGGTTTTGATTATACGGGACTTGATGTCGTCACGACCAGAGGCGGGATCTTTCAGAAAATCAGAAGTATCCTGTCGATCGGCAAAGCATATTTTGCCTGCAAGAAACTTCTGAGAGGCTACGATATGGCGATCGGTTTCGGAAACTACATATCCGTACCGGTCATGGAAGCGGCAGCTTCTTTGGGACTTAAGACCGTCATTCATGAACAAAATTCCGCGATCGGAAGGGCAAACCGTCTCCTGGATGGGAAGATGGACCTCATAATCGGAAGTTATGAAGAAAACAGGAAACAGTTCAAAAATCCGAATACGAAGATCCTGGGCAATCCGCAGTCTTCCAAGGCCTGCGGAATTAAAAAAGATCCTTCTGTTTTGAAGAAACTGGGACTTGATCCCGATAAGAAGACGGTCGTGATCTTTATGGGTTCCCTGGGTTCTTCCAGCGTCAATAAGATCCTGATCGATTATTTCCGGATCGCTGATCCTTCCTATCAGATCATCTATGCGACTGGCAAGTCGCATTATGAGAAGACCTTGGAGGAGGTCCAAAGCAATGAACGGCTGAAGATCTTT
>CADBND010000111.1 GCA_902795875.1 uncultured Erysipelotrichaceae bacterium | reverse complement strand
TCAAACGAATTGGGTGTGAAAGCAAAATCAACGACAACGTTGAAATCCTGGCCTACCCTGATCATCTGGCTGCGGCCCGGAGTCATCTCCACGTATTCCAGATACGGAAGGATCGAATCGATCGCAAATCCGTTTTCATTCAGGACGGCCGTTACGGCAAGCAGATTATAGATATTGAACAGAGCCAGAGCATTCGTTGTGATGTGATAACGTTTTCCTTCATATACAAGATCGAAAACGGAATGATCGTTATACAGTTCTATGTTCTCTGCCTTATAATCGGCATCGTTTTCGATACCATAGGTGATCTTCCTTCTTTCACAAATGTCCATCAGTCTTCTTCCGTAAGCATCATCGATATTGATGATCGCTTTTCCATCCTCTTTCAGCATGGAAAAGAGAAGGCATTTTGCCTTGAAATAGGACTCCATATCCCCATGGACATCGAAATGATCTCCGGAAAGATTGTTGAAAACGGCAGTTGAGAATTCCACCTGTTCCAGTCTTCTTGTCTGTAAGCCTTCGGAAGAGGCCTCCAGTATCAGATCTTTGCAGCCATACTCCAGCATTTCCTTTCCGATCCGGAACAGTTCATCCGGTTTCGGCGTAGTCAGCCACAGCTTTGAATCTTTGACTTCTTCTCCGTAATAGTATCCCATCGTTCCGATATATCCGCATTTCTCAAAATGCGCGATGATGGAGCGCAGGATCCAAGCGATCGTCGTTTTTCCGTTGGTGCCGGTAATTCCGACAACGTTCATCTTTGAAAGCGGATCACCGTAAAATGCCTTACAGAAAGAGACATAAGATGCCGTAACATCATCACTTCTTATATAGAGGACATCATCATGCTTTTTATCGATCTCATCGCTGTAAACGATACAGACTGCACCGTTTTCGATCGCTTTCTCAATAAAAGTATGCCCGTCGTTGATCTTCCCTTTCATTGCGAAAAAGATCGAATCTTCGACCTTTTTCCGCGAATCAAACATGATCGCTCTGATCTCGACATCAGAATCTGTTTCGAATATCGTGCTGGCTTTCATTCTCTTTCCTTTCGATCTTAGTATTTAAAATATGCAGCCCTAACGGGGACTGCATATTGCACTTCTTTTGGCAAAATAATCCTCATCCATGATCAGATAAGAAATGTTGATCGTATTCTGTACGGAAGAATTGATACGGCTGACATAGGCGTTATCTACCTGATCATTCGGATCATTGGGAGTAAACTTCTCTGTCGTCGCATCGTAGAAACCGCGTGAATTGATCCAGTTGCCATTAGCCAGGATGACGGTCTTTTCCCCATCAAATATATCCGATCCCATGAAAAGACGCGGATCGTAGTTCAGATCGTACAGGTTGGCGATCGTCGGTGCATGATCGAGCGTGGAACAGTAGTTCTCGTTGACGATCGGACCGGTATTCTTGTTATAGATGATAAGTGGTTCACGATAGATGCCATTCTCTCCCGATCTCTTCGGATCAAGAGGACGTGTGAGCTCCATGAGCTTATCATAATCCATCCAGTACGGACGGTGATCCGGATAGATACAGATGGTTGTCGTATCGGCAATGCCCTTCTCTTCAAGATAATTCAGCAGGATCTCAAGACCTTTGTCAAAGTCCATACATTTGGACATGTAACGTTTGAATTTGATGTCCCAGTCCGGATGGACCGCACTGACTTCATCAAGATAATAGTCTCCCCAGTAAGAAGATTCATCATACGGGAAATGCATGACGGAAGTGATGATATCGCAGAAGAACTTGCCATCCGCTTCATCGATGTGCTTGATCGCCTGTTCGATCAGCATCGAATCGGATTGCCAGCCGTTGGTATGCTGTATGGTCTTATCTTGCCAGATATCATCGATATCGTAGTAAGCATCGAAGCCAACGGCCGGTAAGATCTCTTTCCTCTCGTAGAATTCATCACGCCAGTTATGCAAAGCGAAGGTCCTGTAACCGGCATTCTTGAACAGATAAGGAAGCGCTTCATAGTACTGAATTCCCGCGATATAGTTGGGAGTACAGACATCCACATAGGGGAAAATGGAAAGATAGGATACCAGTTCCGATTCCCCTGTCGCGCAGGAATATAAAGGCGTGTGGTGATTCGAGAAATGGATGCCTTCCGTATACATCTTGTATAAGGTCGGTGTCAGATCCTTGTCGATCATCAGATAATCGCCCGCTTCCACCATAAAATAGATGAAATTGTAATCTTTAAAGATGCCCGTCATCTCGTTTGGCTGTGTGATGGACTTGCTCATAAGATACTTGTCGATCGTCTGCATATTGGCGTTTTCTTCGGATGCCGCAATGGATTTCCATTGCGTATCATTGATCACGCGCTTCCTTTCAGGAACGAGGACCGGTTCTGCATCTTCAGGTTCTTCATCAACGATATCGATCGTTTCCGGTACCTTATAAACAAGAGCGGAAAGATCGCGGAAAAAGAAGTGCTGAATGCCATATTTATCGACGATGACCGTCTTATTGGAAAAAGTACCGTAGGTCTTCAGAATAGAATTGACGCCTGAACCCAGGTCCATCGACACCACCAGAAGAAGAAACGACAGGATCGCAAAGATCGCCGGAAGCTGGTACGGGCCTTTTTCATTAAACTTTACGAATCTGTGCAGAAGCAGATATACGATGATGCCTGCAAAGCACAGATAGTAGGAAGGCTTTGCCGACTGAACGAAGATCAAAGCGTACTGTGCGATACGCCCTGCACCGTCGGATACCGTTCCGAAGGAATAGAAATCATTCATCGAATTCTTGAAGATCAGTTCCACAAAACTGTATGCACTGAACCAGAACATCAGCACGATCCCAAAAATGTAATATGCCTTCCTGTTCTTGATCCATCGGAATATCAAAGCGATAAATAAGGACAGGAACGAAACAAAAAAGAATATTCTCAGGAAAGAAAAAAAGTCGATCCCCTCGAACTGGACGAAATGAAAGATCACTTCCAGAAGAAGCATCGGAATAAACAGATAAAGGAATCGAAGATCAAATTTCAGTTTTTTCATTTTGCGTGCGGATGAGCCGAATCAACGGCTTTCTTCAGACGATCGTATGTCAGATGTGTATACAGCTGCGTCGTAGACAGGTTCTCATGTCCAAGCAGTTCCTGAACGGTCCTGAGGTCGGCGCCGTTATCGAGAAGATGCGTGGCAAAGGAGTGTCTGAGCATGTGCGGATGCACCGTCATCGAAAGCCCAGCCTTTATTCTAGCATTTTCGAGAAGAAGTTGAACACTTCTTGGCGATATTTTTCCTTTTCTTTGTGAAATGAAAAGATAAGGGAAATCGCGATCCGCCAGATCGTTTCTGTACATTGACACATACAGATCGATCAGTTCATTGAGCCTTGGATAATACGGAACGATCCTCTCCTTGTTTCCCTTTCCGATCACACGAACGATCATTTCTTGTCTGTCGATGTGGTCATAAAGCAGATCACAGCACTCCGATATACGAAGCCCGCAAGCATAGATCGTCTCCAGGATACAGCGATTGCGTACCTGTAAAGGATCGTCAAGATCGAATACATTGAGAAGGCGTTCCACCTGATCGAAAGTCAGGACATCGGGAAGATGCTTCTCTACATGGACTTTCCGAAACTGGACAAAAGGATTGTCATCACAGATGTGTCTTTCGTTCAAAAAACGAAAAAAAGACCGCAAAGCGCTCAGATTACGGGCGTAGGTCGAATTGGAGATCTTCCCCCGGGATATCTTTCCCGAACGTAGTACTTCCACATAATCGAACACTACATCTTTATTGACATCCGAAAAATCCCCGATCTTATTGTCTTCCAGATAGGTTATGAAACGGCTGATGTCACGATAATAGGAATCCGCTGTCTTTTCGGAACCGGTCCTCTTATCGTACATGTAGCGGATAAAATCGTCGAGAGTCTTATACATGTCCTGCATATTCTCTGACGACCTCCAGAGCGTGTTCAACATACGCTTTCTTCTTTTCATTTTTCGGTCCGCTGTATTCATAACGGAAGATACCGAAATTCGCATTCATCGGCTGCAGTTTAGAAATGCTTTTGTCGGATATGTAGGCAGCCATCGCACCCATCATCGTATCGGGACCAAGTTCAAACCGGATGCCGCTATTAAGATACTGGCTCAGATTCAATGCTGCATACAATCCGCTTGCTGCAGATTCCACATATCCTTCCACGCCGGATATCTGTCCGGCAACAAAAAGGTTTGGATGTTCGATAAACTGGTATTTGTCGTTTATGACGCTCGGTGAATTGATATATGTATTTCTATGCATGACTCCGTATCTTACGATGCGGACGTTTCTTAAGGCAGGAATCGTTTTCAGGACCTCTTCTTGTGAACCAAAAGTGAGATGCGTCTGAAAACCTACGACATTATATAAAGTATCGATCGCATTGTCTTTTCTGAGCTGAACGACCGCATAAGGTCTTATCCCGTCATGTTCAAGCCCGACCGGTTTCATAGGTCCGAAGAGAAGTGTCTTATATCCCCTTCTTGCCATCTCTTCGAAAGGCATGCATCCTTCGAAATACTTTTCATCGTCGATATCGTGCACAGCGATCTTTCTCGCGTTGATGACTGCATTATAAAAGGTTTCAAACTCCTCCTTGCTCAAAGGACAGTTGATGTAATCCCCTTCGTTTTCTTCGTCATAACGGGATTTATAGTAGGCATAATCAAAATCGATCGAATCCTTATCCACGATCGGCGATACCGCATCATAGAAATGCAGGAAATCCTTATCGCAGAGCCGGGAAATGCTTTCCGCAAGTTCTCCTTCACACAAAGGACCTGCCGCAATGATCGTCGGAACGGAGTCATCGATCTGTGTCGCTTCTTCGTAGAGGATCTTGATGTTCGGGTTTTTTCTGATCTCATCAGTGATGTATTCTGAAAAACCCCGGCGGTCTACCGCCAGAGACTTTCCGGCAGGGATCCGATATTTGTCGGCTGCCTTCATTACCAGAGAATCAAGGATCCGCATCTCCTGTTTCAGCAGACCCACAGCATTGTATAAATCGTCACTTCTTAATGAATTCGAACAGATCAGTTCCGCAAAATCATCCGTCTTGAAAGCCGGATGTCTTTTAACGGATTTCTGTTCTATGAGTTCTACCTCAAACCCCCTTTTCGCAAGCTGATAGGCCGCTTCTGAGCCTGCCAGCCCGGCGCCGATCACTTTGACTTTCATTGTTTTTTCTTTCTTCTATAGAACTTCTTCGGAGTTTCAGAATCCAGGGATTCGATGTAGCGGCATTTGGGGTAACCCGAACAACCGATGAAATAAGTGCCATAACGGGACTTTCTCTTTAATAGCGGCTTGCCGCATTCCGGACAGGTCCGGCCGATATCTTCCGGTTCATCCTTCTTGACCAGAGATTCGTGCCATTTGCAGGTCGGATAATTGATGCAGGATTTGAACTTTCCGTATTTCCCATTACGGATGACGACATCGCCGCCGCATTCCGGGCAGGTCTCACCGGTCTTTTCCGGCTGTACCTTTTCCATCTGTTCATAAGCGGAGTCCACCAATGGCTGAAAACGGGAATAGAATTCCTTCAAAGAAGCGATCGAATCCAGTTTGTCTTCGGCGATCTCATCGAGTTCTGATTCCATTTCCGCTGTATATTTGACATTGATGACCTGCTGGAAGTATTCCCTCAGTTTCTCATCTGTCAGTATTCCCTGTTTTGTCGGGAAGAAATACTTCGTCTTGGACGAATCGGAAGCCTTCTTATATTCCACATAGTTTCTCTTTTCGATCGTATCGATGATCGTCGCATATGTGGATGGACGGCCGACTCCTTCTTCTTCAAGTGCCTTGATCAATCTTGCTTCCGTATAACGGCTGGGACCTTCGGTAAAATGCTGTTCCTTCTTGATCTTATTGCTCTTGATCACATCACCTGTCGCCAATTTGGGAAGGATGACATCTTTGGAACTGTCGTAGTCTCCGTAAACTTTTAAGAAACCGTCAAATTCCATCTTGGAACCGTTGACCGTAAATTCGTAGCCGTTGTTGTCGAAACTGTATGTTGCCGACTTGAATACAGCCTCCGACATCAAAGAAGCCAAAGCGCGGTAATATATGAAACGGTACAGTTTATACTGATCGTTGGTTAAATACTGTTTGATCTGATCGGGCTCATTGGCAAGATTCGTCGGTCGGATCGCTTCATGCGCATCCTGTGAGGAATCATCGTTCTTTACCCGGTAGAAACCCTTGTATTCCTTGCCGTATTCCTTCTCGATCTTGTCAAAAGCAGATGCAACAAACTCAGATGAAAGTCGCGTGGAATCGGTACGCATATAGGTGATGAGACCCTGTGCACCGCCGGACAGTTCAACGCCTTCATACAGTGACTGGGCGACCATCATCGTCTTTTTGGAAGTGAATCCCAGTTTCGTGGAAGCTTCCTGCTGCATGGTGGAAGTGATGAAAGGAAGATAGGCTGCCCTCTTCTTGCTTTTTTCACTGATATCTTTCAGTGTGAACTCTTCACCAAGAGCTTTGAGGATAGCGTCTGCTTCTTTTTCGTTTTTGATCTCGATCTTCTTGCCCTGATACCGGCTTAAAGTCGTGATCATCTTCTTTCCCAGATCGGCGCTGATCGTCCAGTATTCTTCCGGAACGAAAGCCTCGATCTCTTTCTCACGGTCACAGATCATCCTTAATGCGATGGATTGAACACGCCCTGCCGATTTGGAGCTGATCTTTTTCTGTAACAGTTTGGACAGTTTGAAACCGATGATCCTGTCAAGTATCCTTCTGGTCTCCTGTGAGCGGACCAGAGCCATATCTATAGTCCTGGGATTATCAAATGCCTTCAATACGGCATTCTTGGTGATCTCATTGAAAACGATCCGGTTGTTCTGATTGGTATCAAGGCCCAGTTCCCTGGCCAGATGCCAAGAGATCGCTTCTCCTTCCCGATCCGGGTCGGTCGCAAGATATACAAAATCAGCATCCTTGACCATTTTCTTCAGTTCAGAAACAACAGCCTTCTTGTCCGGTGAGATCTCATAGGTCGGCTTGAAGTCGTTCTCGATATCGACACCCAGGCCTTCCTTTCCCTTCGTTGCAAGATCGCATATATGTCCCTTGGAAGAAGTGACCTTAAAGTCCTTTCCAAGGTATTTTTCTATCGTTTTTGATTTCGATGGAGATTCTACAATTACCAGATTTTTCATAGTGACACCTTCAACAATTAATAATATTTACATAAATATATTCAAAATGCAATTTCTTCGTATCGGACAGGTTGCGCTCCTTCATAGATCAATTCATTATTCTGAAGGCCTTCTTTCATGAAGATATCATAAGGAAGTACCCGGATCTCCCTGCCCAGTTCCAAAGCTTCATTTACGGTCGTCATCGTTCCTGAACGTTTTGCGCTCTGCATGATATAGACTGTTTTCGAAAGTGCGGCGATGATCCTGTTTCGAAAAGGGAAATGATATCCATAAGGATCGCATGAGGAAGGATACTCCGAAAGGATCAGCCCGTTTCTTTCTAAATCCTCATACAGATCCTTGTTACAGAGCGGATAGATACGGTCGATCCCGCATCCGAGTATCCCGATGCTTTTTCCGGCATTCCGGTGCCCGCAGGCGTCGATCCCTTTCGCCAGTCCTGATACAAGTACCCTATCCTGATTGTGAAGCGCAACAGCCTTCGTTGCCGCCAAAGCATAAGCACAGGGATCTCTGGAACCGACCATCGCATAGAGTTCCTCATTCAGCAAAGAAAGATCGCCCTTGTAATACAGGACGAACGGTGGATATTTCAGATCCAGAAGTTTTTTGGGATATCCTTCATCTAGGATCGTGATCGCATTGTCGATCTTTACAACAGTCACTTTCTTTTTCGACCTTATCGCTTTCAATATCCTGTCATATTCCCCGCCACAATAAAAAGAATAGGATATCAATTCATCTCTGTTCATCTGTTACATTATTTGAAACAAAAGACCGGATCACCTGATCCGATCTTCAGAAAAGTTTCAATTGTCTGTCCTTACAGGGCTTAAACGACATCCGGTAGAGTTCATTGATCCCGTATTCATCCATCAGTTCAAGGTGCCGTTTCGTTCCATATCCCTTGTGATTGCGATATTCATATTGCGGATAGAGCACATCATAGCCCATCATGATGTGATCACGCAGCACTTTTGCCAGAATACTGGCACCGGCAATGGAGATCGACTTGGCATCCCCCTTGATGATACTGACGGTATCATAACGGTCCAAAGGCATGGCATCAGTCAAAGTGAGAGAATGGATCTTCGAAGACTGTGACAGCTCCGCCATTGCCTTTTTTGTAGCGTGATAGATGTCATATCTGTCGATATCAGCAGGCGAAACGATCCGGAATTCGAAATGATGCGCATCCTTGATGATCTGTCTGAACAGTTTCTCCCGTTTCTTTTCGCTGAGCTGTTTGGAATCGTTGATCTCTTCGTTTTCGTAGTTGATCGGGAAGATACAGCAGGCAACAACGAGTGGACCGCAAAGCGGTCCCCTGCCGGCTTCATCGATCCCCATGACATACTCATCTTTTGACCAGCACAGCTGTTCGTACTTATTCTCGAGCATCCTGCCAGGTGATCCTTCCTATCTTTCCGCTTCGTATATCTTTTAAGATCAGATCGACAGTCTTGGGCATATTGATCTGATCGTCGCTCAAAAGCCAGAGCTTCTCTTTCGCGATCCTTTCAAGGAGTTCTTCTTTTTCTTCTTTTACACCGTACCGTTTTTCAATAAGACCGGGATAAGCTTCGATAAGATAGAAGAGTCCGAAGCGGACCAGTTCCTCCTTATCGAGGATGTCGTCATTGATCGAACCGATCAGCGCCAGAAGTCTGGCATCATTCTGATCATCGATCTTCGGCCAGAGTACACCCGGTGTATCGAGGAGTTCCACTTCTTCATTGATCCGGATCCATTGCAAGGATTTGGTGACACCAGGCCGGTTTTCCGCCTTTGCGACCTTCTTTTTCACGATGTTGTTTATGAAAGTGGACTTGCCTACATTGGGTATCCCTACGACCATCGCTCTGAGGACTTTCTTGCGGATACCGCGGGCCTTCGCTCTTTCCAGCTTATCGGAAAGGATCTTCTTGACTTCATTCACGACGATCTTGGAAAGATTATCGGAAACAGAGTCGATGATCAGACAATGCTGAAAATGTTCCTTCCAAAGCAGGCTCATTTCCGGATCGGCAAGATCAGCCTTATTCAGGATGATCAGGACCGGCTTGTTTCTGGACAGTTCCTGCAACATCGGATTGGCTGAAGCCATGGGGATGCGGGCATCCCTGAGTTCAATGACGATATCGACAAGTTTGAGCTGTTCCTCCATCTGCCTTCTGGCCTTAGCCATATGACCGGGATACCAGTTGATCTTTGTATAATTGTCTTCCATAACTAATCGATCTCCAGTTTCAAACCGACGCCAACTTCTTCTATGTGCATTTCCTTTGCGATGGCGATCTTTGCTTCAAGGGAAACACAATGGCAAGGATACAGCATCCTGATATCGTTTTCCTTCAGATAGGATATCGTCTTTCTCAAACGGTCGTCATTTTCAAAAAGATGAAATCCGCCGATCACGCCAAGTATCCTGTCTTCTTCACAAATCCTTTTTGCCTGATGAACGATATTGCATATTCCGGAATGCGAACAGCCCGTAATGATGAAAAGACCTTCTTTTGACTTGTAAGCCAATGCGGAATCATCAAAGATCATATCTTCGACAGATCTTCCCAGACAGATCTTTTTTCCGATAGGGCGGCGTCTTTCAAAATCGAAATGCTCTTCGATCTGTCCGAGATAATAGAGCCGTTTACTGAGTTTTACCGGCTCTTTTTTATAATCGATGATACCTTTTTTCGATACCTCGTCCTGCTTTAAAAACGAACCGATCGGAAGTCCTTCATCATCTTCACGATAAAGGAAGGTATCCGGATGAGCCAGTATTCTTCTGCCGTTGACGCAAGCAGGCAAAAAACGCAGACCGCCTGTATGGTCATTGTGACCATGTGAGAGTACGATCGTGTCAACTTCTCTCAGATCGATCCCCATCTTTTCCGCATTCCGCAAAAAGATATCGGAATAGCCTGTATCAAAAAGAATCTTCTCGTCTTCGTCTTCGATATAAAAACTCAGGGCAGGCTCGCCCAGATAGTACATATCGATAAACGTCATATTGTCGACAAGGACAGTGAGTCTCATATCTTATTTATTGAAACCGATATCGGTAAAGGGATAAATGATAAAGAAATGGGTCGAAATGATCTGGTCGTTGCGGAAAGGACCGTAGAAACGCGAATCACGCGAAACATTGCGATTGTCCCCCAGACAGTAGTATTCATTATCGCCAAGCTTAATCTGCAGATCCTGCGTGGTCACATCGCCGAGAAAATCTTCGGCACAGGCTTC
>CADBND010000110.1 GCA_902795875.1 uncultured Erysipelotrichaceae bacterium | reverse complement strand
GGTGTAGTTGGTTGAATGGACATCCATTCCGATATAAACTGTAGTTGACATGTGTAAGTATCCCTCCTGTTCATGTATGCGGTAAATCCGGCATACATATCGTTTGTCTTCCAATAAACAGTATATATCGTCGGTAAATCCGCGAACTCTACATGTCTACTGGCGGGTACTTACATATTGTCTTAATATGTTCTAGCCTGTAGTATCCTGTGATCAATTGCCAGATGATCAGATCGAAAGAAAGAGGTCTGCACCACGTGTCGGGAGTAAAGAAAAGAAGTTGATCTTGGATCGTTCCAAGGTTTTTCTTTGTAATGAAGGGCGAATTCTGTTTTATGCGCGATGAAGTGATAGAATGGTGACATATGGAAACGAATAAAAATAATATCTGGGACGTTCTTGGGATCGAAGCGACAAAAGACGAAAAGAAGATCAGGGATGCTTACCGTGAAAAGCTTTCTGTGACCAATCCGGAAGATAAGCCGGAGGAATTCAAACAGCTGAGAAGCGCATATGAACAAGCGCTGGACCAGGCAAGAAAGCCTGAAGAAACGGAAGACGAAGACAGACAGATCGATGCGTGGCTCAGGCAACTGAACGATATTTATAATGACTTCGCCAAACGCAAGAATGTGGAATATTGGGAAGAACTGTTTTCACAAGATATCTGTAAGAGTGTTTCCGGGCACATGCGGACGGAAGATGAACTGCTGCGTTTTCTGATGGATAATTTTTTCATCGGTCATGACGTTTTTCTGTGTATGAACAGACATTATTCTTTCACGGAAAGAAAAGAAGAACTCTATGAAAGATATCCGCGTGATTTCATAAACGGGATCATCATTGACGGAACGCTTTATGACGATATCCTGCCTATGATGATGTTTCTTCCGGGCGAAGACGGGCAAGAATGTCAGAAGTATCTGAGCATCTACCGCAGCATCGCCTTGAATGAAGAAAGTAAAGACAAGGTGGAAGAGCTGCTGGGTCTGAAGGAAAGACACCCCTATGGTGATGCGTGGGTCTGTGTCTGGAAGATCCGTTTTGAAGATCCGAAGTATCTCATGGATCTCAAACAGCTCACCGAAACATATAAAGACGATCTCAATATCGGCACATTACTGGCGGGCGAATACTATTACGCCAAGGAATATGAAAAAGCTGAACGGGAATGCAAGAGGCTTTTGGAGAAACACAAGGACAGTATCCGCCTGCGCCGCCTGTATGCGGACGTTCTTGAAAAAGAAGAAAAATACGACGAAGCCGTTGAACAGATCAACGAGATCATGCGCCTGGCAGGCGGTGAAGTGAATCTCCTTGCGGAGATGAGTGAAAAAAGAAAACGGATCAACCCTCTCATCATTGAGCGCAAGAAGGAACATCTCAAAGATCATCCTGAGGACGTTCAGGCAAAGATCGATCTGATCTGGGCTTACATTCAGAATGATCTGAGCAAGGAAGGGGAAGAACTGTTCTCTTCGCTGACTAAAGAAGAGATGTCTGCTTTTGATTACTACAACATCGCTTCCAACCTGACTTATTTCAACAAGGAATATGCCAAAGGCATCGATGCGTTGAAGAATCTGATCGTTTCGATCGATGAACTGCCTGAGGACAGCGAGAAAAACATCTCCCGCAAAAAGAGAAAAGATGAAATGTACATGCGCATGGCCTACTTCTATCAGGAACTGGGTGACGAGAACAACATGGCGCAAGCCTATGAGAAGGCCTTGGAATTTGCGAAAGATAAGGGAACCGTCCTGACAAGCATGGCACAGAGTGCGTTCAGAAGCGAAAATAATGAGAAGGCTTTGGAATATGCGCAAAGGCTGGTCAAAGAAAGACCCGATTCGGCCTACGGTCATGCGCTTGTGGCCTGGGCAAATTTCTATCTGCGCAGAGACCAGGAAGCATTCGATGCGGTGTCCAGGGCCTTGGAAATCGATGGCAGCGATATCGGTTTTTATATCCTGAAGATCAGGATACTGATACGCAACAACGCTTTCGAAGAGGCAGAAAACGTCATTGAATTCCTGGAATCCTACGATCTGAAAGAAGACCCGTCGGTCCTGTATGCCAGAGGACTTCTTTGCAGGCAAAGAGACAACGATTCTCTAAAGGCAAAAGAATACTTTGAAAGATCATTAGAAAAGATCGGTGACAACGGTGTCAACTATTCCATGACTGATGACATCTATCTCCGGCTCCTGTATATCGAAGGTGAGACTCTTGATGGCAAGGTCAAAGAAGACCGCGACAAAATGATGGAGATCTGTGAGAAGGGTCTTTCATTCAATCCGAGAAACAGGGACCTGCTTGAATACAAGGGCTGGCTTCTGATGATGGACAATCAGACAAAGGAGTCTTTAAAGATCTATCTTGATCTGGAAAAAGACGAAAATCATTCGGGATACATCGATCATCAGATCGGACGTCTTTACTACAAGGATCTGGAACACAAGGCGAAAGAGAGCCGTGATCATTTTCTGAAAGCTTTGGAGAAAGGCTATGATCATGGAGGAGACTTCTATGTCGGTATGTGTGAATTGTACATGAATCATCCGGATGAAGCGATGCGCGCATTCATGACTCTGAAAGAAAAGGATCCTGATTCAGTCGATCCATATGAACGGCTGATCAGCGTATACCAAATGAAAAACGACCTGGATAAGGCGCAGGAGTATGCGGACAAGCTCTTGGAAGTCAGCAAGTATGAGAATCCGAATTTCTACTTTGAGAATGTTCAGATCTTATGCATGCGCAGGGAGTATAAAAAGGCTGTGGAACTGCTGAGAGAAGCCGGAAAGAAGTTTGACCGTCCGGTAAACAAGCGGATCTTTGATGTCTACTTACAGGCGGGCATGTATAAAGAAGCGGAAAGAGAGCTTTGGAAGTGGAAATGGGATGGCGAATACTACGATGCCCAGATCACTTTGAATATCCTGAAGGGGAACTTCAAAAAGGCAGAACAGCTGATGAAAAATCATGGAGACGCCATAGAAGAATGGCGAAGGAATGTGCTGTCTCACCTCCTGTACATGGAAAAAGAAGACTATATAAAAGATGAGGAATCTTTGTCTGCATGGAAGAAGATCGCCACAGAGAAAAACTACGATCTGGCTCAGGTCTATGAACACCTCGCCTTCAACGCCTTCCATTGTGGCGACACGGATATGCAGCGTAAGTATGCGGAAATGGCGATGGAAGAAAACGAGAAAGATCTGCAGAAGTATTCCCTGCAGAAGACGTTATACATGGTCAGAAAGTACAGGATGCTTTCGCTGCTGGGAAGAAAGAAAGAAGCTGCCGAACTGGCATTAAAGATCAGAAAGATGCCGCTTTGTGATCATTGCCGCTATTACCGATGCAAAGATCTGGAAGCTTTTGAAATGGAGGCTGCCGAACTTGACGGCGATCATAAGAAAGCCCTTGAACTGGCCAGACAGGGTCATGAGGACTGGCCTGATGAAGAAGATTTCGTCATCACGATGCGGAGGATGGAAAGAAAGGTGAAGAGAGAATGCTGATAGGAATCGACCTGGGAACGACCAACTCGCTTGCCGCCTGTTACAGAAACGGCAAAACAGAGATCATCGTCAACCG
>CADBND010000109.1 GCA_902795875.1 uncultured Erysipelotrichaceae bacterium | reverse complement strand
CGGGATAGAGATCTCTTCCTAACATATACTTCTTTCGGTCCGCACAAAGAGGATCTGCAGTTTCAAATGGATGGTTATGATGTCACCAGTTTTGCCTCACAGGGACAGAAACGAATGATCGTCATCGCCTTCAAATTAACTTTGTTTGAGTATATCAAAGAGATGCGTAAGGATCCGCCCATCATCCTCCTGGATGATATACTCTCGGAACTTGATGCGCAGAACAAAGAACGCTTATTCGCCTGTTTGCCTGAAGCGCAGACTTTGATCACCGGAACAGATATCGAAGGATTTCAGTTAAACAGAGAGCACATAGTATATACAGTAAAGGAAGGAGCAATTCTATGACGGAAGTAAAACACGAAGAATATACCTCGAGTGATATTCAAGTACTTGAAGGTCTTGAAGCAGTCCGTAAAAGACCTGGTATGTATATCGGTACGACTTCAGAAGCCGGACTTCATCATCTCGTCTGGGAGATCATTGATAACTCGATCGATGAAGCGCTGGCCGGTTATGCACATAATATCCGGATCACAGTTGACCAGAATGATGTGGTAACCGTCGAAGATGACGGCCGTGGTATGCCGACAGAGATCCATCCTAAAACAGGGATCTCCACAGTTGAGACGATCTTCACCGTCCTGCATGCAGGCGGCAAATTCGGCGGCGGAGCTTATAAGGTTTCCGGCGGTCTTCACGGCGTCGGCGCCAGTGTCGTCAATGCATTGAGTGAATGGCTCGAAGTTGAAGTATATAAAGATGGAAAAGTTCATTTCGTATCTTTTAAAGACGGCGGCAAAGTCAATCAGAGCTTAAAACAGATCGGGACCTGCCCTCCGGAAAAAACAGGTTCTCTCGTCCGCTTCAAAGCGGATCCGGAGATCTTTAAAGAAGGCACTGTATACAATTACCGCACTTTATATGAACGCATCCGTCAGATGGCCTTCCTGAATAAAGGAATCACCTTATATTTCACCTGGGATAAGGAAGATGATCACAAAGGTGAAACAATCTTCTGCTATAACGGCGGCCTGAAAGAATACGTCTCTTTCCTGAATGAGACCGAAACGCCGATCTTCAGTGATGTTCTCTACTGTGAAGCAGATGATCCGGAAACGGAGATCAGTGTGGAAGTTTC
Organism: uncultured Erysipelotrichaceae bacterium; assembly: GCA_902795875.1. Taxonomy (GTDB): domain Bacteria; phylum Bacillota_I; class Bacilli_A; order Erysipelotrichales; family Erysipelotrichaceae; genus Colivicinus. The sequence goes on along the minus strand of CADBND010000109.1, from coordinate 2,146 downwards.
TCTTCAGTACAACAATTCCTATTCTGAGAAAGTCTATTCTTTCTGCAACAACATCTACACACCGGAAGGCGGCATGCATCTGGACGGTTTCAGACAGACTCTCGCCAGAGTGGTCAACGCCTACGCCAAAGACAACAATTACATTAAAAAAGATGATCCGAACTACGCTTATGACGATATCAAAGAAGGCCTGACCGCAATCATTTCCATCAAGCATCCGGATCCGCAGTACGAAGGACAGACAAAAGGAAAACTCGGCAATGCGGAAGTGCGTCCTGTTGTGAACAAGATCTTCGGCGACTATTTGAAGCGTTATTTCCTTGAGAATCCGGATGTAGCGAAGAAGATCGTCGAAAAAGCAAAATCCGCCTCCGAAGCCCGTCTGGCTGCGCAGCGCGCCAGAGAGACGACTCGCCGGAAATCTTCTCTTGAACTCGGCAATCTGCCCGGTAAGCTCAGAGACTGCGCAAGCAAAGATGCTTCGATCTGCGAGATCTATATCGTCGAGGGTAACTCCGCGGGCGGCAGCGCCACAATGGGCCGTGATTCAAATTTCCAGGCAGTCCTTCCGTTAAGAGGAAAGATCCTGAATGTTGAAAAGGCAAGAACACATAAGATATTCGACAACGCCGAGATCCGCTCTATGATCACCGCATTCGGTTGCGGTATCGGTGAAGAGATCGATGTATCCAAACTCCGCTACCATAAGATCGTTATCATGACCGATGCCGATGTCGACGGACAGCATATCACCACCCTGATGCTGACCTTCCTTTACCGTTTCTTCCGTCCGGTCATTGAAGGCGGTTATGTCTATGTCGCAATGCCTCCGCTCTATAAACTTCATAAAGGTCTGAAGACATTGCGCTATTGTTACAGCGATGAAGAACTTGAACTCGCAAAACGTGACTTCGGTGATGAAAAGTATGACATCCAGCGTTATAAAGGTCTTGGTGAAATGGATCCTTCCCAGCTTTGGGAGACAACTCTGGATCCGGAGACCAGAACTTTAAAACGCGTCACGATCGAAGATGCCATGGACGCAGATGCTGTATTCTCAATGCTGATGGGTGATGAAGTAGAACCGCGTAAGAATTTCATTATTGAAAACGCCCATTTCGCAAAGAACCTGGATATTTAAGGAGGCCTCATGGAAGAATTAGATAATCGCTTTTTCAATCATGGAAATATGAAGGAAGTCAACATCTCTTCTGAAATGAGAGATAACTTCCTGAGTTATTCAATGTCTGTTATCATCGACCGTGCTCTCCCGGATGTACGCGACGGCATGAAACCGGTCCACCGCCGTGTTCTGTGGACGATGTTCTCCATGGGCAATACCCCGGATAAACCGCATATCAAATCCGCGAATATCGTCGGTGAAGTATTAGGCAAATATCATCCGCACGGCGATACCGCCGCTTACGACACCATGGTTCGTATGGCACAGGATTTCTCCTACCGTTATCCGCTTGTAGATGGTCATGGTAACTTCGGTTCTGTCGACGGTGACGAAGCAGCTGCTTACCGTTATACCGAAGCCAGGATGTCCAAGATCTCCATGGAGATGGTACAGGATATCCGTAAGGAAACGATCGACTGGAAGGATAACTACGATGCGCGTTTCAAAGAACCGGTCGTACTTCCTTCAAAATTCCCGAACCTGCTCGTTAATGGTTCCATGGGTATCGCGGTCGGTATGGCGACAAATATGGCGCCGCATAACCTTGGTGAAGCGATCGATGCTGTCATCGCGGTTATGGAAGATCCGGATATCCCGGTCATCGAACTGATGGATAAATATATCAAAGGACCGGATTTCCCGACAGGCGGATATATCGTCGGCCGTTCCGGCATCAAACAGGCGTATGAGACCGGCCGCGGCTCGATCGCCGTCCGTGCAAAAGTCGATGTCGAAGAACTGCCCGGCGGACGTCATAAGATCATCGTCCGCGAGATCCCGTACCTCGTTAATAAGACTGTACTGGTCGAAAAGATCGCCGCTCTGCATAAAGAAAAGCTGGTCGACGGTCTGACAGATCTGAAAGACCTTTCCAACGACCGTAACGGCATCCGTATCGAGATCGACCTGCGTAAAGATGTGCAGCCGGACGTGATCCTGAATCAGCTTTACCGTCTGACACCT
>CADBND010000108.1 GCA_902795875.1 uncultured Erysipelotrichaceae bacterium | reverse complement strand
ACGGTACGAAAGGCGGTATGTGATTACTACAACCTCACCAAACAACAGATCACATCCGCCAACCGTACCAAGAACATCTCCAATGCCAGACAGATCGCGATGTATCTGTGCCGCAAGCTTCTCGATGCGACATACGATGACATCGGAAGGGAATTCGGCGGAAGAGATCATTCTACAGTTATGAGTTCGATCTCCAGTGTGGATAAAAAGATCAAGACCGATCCTCTCTATCTCAAGGCGATCAATGAGATCGAAAGCCGGATCAAGTAGTATTGCACAAGATCATCCACATGAAAAATGTTAAAATTTAAGTGTAAACAAGCCTTCTTTCAAACTTTTCCACATCTTTCCACAAGATAGTAATGATAAGAATTGAAGAAGAAATAATATAAAAAGGAGCTGTGCCATGAATTTCAAAATTGCGAAAAAAGAATTTCTGGATGCCTTGACTCTGTCATCGAGAGCCATCTCTTCGACAACACCGTTGCCATCTCTTTCCGGTATAAAGATCACTGTCAATGAAGATTCTCTGGAACTGGTCTCTTCCGATTCCAATATCTCCATCAAGACAGTCGTAAAAAATGAAGAAGATAAAAATGCTCTGGTCATAGAAGAAAAAGGGGAACTCGTTCTGGATGCGCGTTTCTTATTGGAGATCGTCAGAAAGATTGATTCCGATATGATCTCGGTGGAAACAGTGGATGGAACGCTGGTCAAGATCTATGGCGGCAATTCTGAGTTCAAGGTCAACGGTATGGATGTCTTTGAATATCCAATGATCAGCTTTGACATCAATAAAGAGAATTCCTTCAGGATTGAAACAGCAGATTTCAACAAACTGATCGATCAGACCTCCTTCGCCTGTTCCGATAAGGAGACAAGACCTGTACTGACCGGTGTCAATCTGAAAGCAAGCGAAGGAAAACTTGTTGCGAATGCGACTGATTCTTACCGTCTTGCTTCCAAGACGCTTGCGATCGATGAAAAACAGAATTTCAACATCACAGTTCCTTCCAAATATCTCAATGAGATCTGTCATGCGATCGTGAATGAAAAAGAAGTGGAGATTGCGATCGACAATCAGAAGATCTCCTTCCTGTTCAACGATTCCATCGTGGAGACAAGACTTCTTGATGATGAATTCCCCGATATCTCCAGACTGATCCCTGCTTCTTTCTTACAGAAACTGACCGTTTCCGCAAAAGAACTGAGCCGGGCAGTGGACCGTACTTCCTTCATCAAAGCGGATGGCAAGAATACGATCAAAATGAGTATCGATCCGGAAAAGATCGAACTGACTTCCACGAATCAGACGATGCTGTCATCTTTTGAAAAGATCGCTGTCATTTCTTACGAAGGATCTCCTCTTGAGATCTCCTGTTCCGGTAAATATCTGCAGGATGCCTTGAAGGCAGTCGATAGTGATGTCGTTACGATCAACTTCAGCGGCGAACTCAAACCGATGGTCATCCGCAAGGAAGATGATGATTCCCTGATCCAGCTCATTTCTCCGGTACGGACATATCGCTAAAAACATAAAAATCAAAAATAAAGCCAAATAAATTCGTTTTAAGACGAGTTTATTTTTTTATTAGGTATATCACGGGAAAAATACAAACCGTCTCCATGGCGAAATAAAGACAAAAATGGTATAATTTAAAGGAATATGGCCACAATTAAAAAGATCGGGATCACAGATGAATACATTACCTTGGGTCAGTTCCTGAAACTGGCTGATCTGATCGCTTCAGGTGGAGAAGCGAAAGCCTTTCTCATGGAAAATGAAGTGATCGTAAATAAAGAAAAAGATCAGCGCAGAGGAAGGAAACTGTATGCAGGAGACATCATTGAAACGACCGGAAAGGTGTATGAGATATGTCGGTAAAAACGATTAGATTGAATGATTTTCGTAACTATCGCCGGGGATTTTTTGAATTTGATCCGCATCTGAATATCATCGTCGGAAAAAACGGTACCGGAAAGACCAACATTCTGGAAAGTATCATCGTTATATCCAATACAAAATCCTACCGTACTTCCAATGATGCCGATCTTATCAGAAAAGGTGCGGAATTTGCCAGGATCGTTTTAAATACCGAAGATAAGGAATACAAGGTCGTCATAAACAAGAAGAATAAATCTCTTTATATCGACAATGATCTTGTGAAGAAAACTTCCGAATTCATAGGTAAAGTCAATGCGATCCTTTTTAAACCCTCCGATCTTGAATTATTCACCCAGTCGCCCGGAGAAAGAAGAAAGCTTCTCGATATCGAGATCTCCAAAGTCTCCCACTCCTATATTCAGACTTTATTGAAATACAACTCTCTTTTAAAAGATAAAAACAGACTCTTAAAGGAACTGGAAAAAGATGAACTGCTGCTTAATGTATTCAATGAATCCATGTCTCCTTTGATGAAGATCATCATCCGGGAAAGAGAAAATTTCTTTGCGGTGATCAATGATTACATATCGGAATTCTATTCACTCATCTCCAATAAGGACCATGAAATAAAAGTTGTATATAAGAAATGCAGTGAGATCGAAAAGGTGAATGAAGAGATCGAACGCTCAAAAGAAAAAGATGATTACTATCATTACACGACTTTCGGTCCCCATCATGACGACTACAGTTTCTACATGGACGGATATGAACTCAATTCTTTTGCTTCACAAGGTCAGAAGAGAATGGTACTGATCGCATTCAAATTCTCGATCATGAAATATGTTGAATATATGACAGGACACACACCGATCGTTCTGCTTGATGATATCCTGTCGGAACTGGATAAGGAAAATAAAGAAAGATTGTTGAATATCATTCCTGATGATACCCAGGTGATCATCACGAATACCGATATCAATAATCTTGATATCAAAAAGAAATATAAACTCATCACATTAAAGGAGGATAGAAATGTCTAATACGAGTATTGATCATGACAACTACACTTCTGATGATATACAGGTACTGGAAGGTCTTGAAGCAGTCAGAAAAAGACCGGGTATGTATATCGGTACGACTTCTTCTACCGGTCTGCATCATCTGGTCTGGGAAATAATAGATAACTCGGTCGATGAGGCATTGGCCGGATATGCGACAAAAATAGAGATCAGCGTTGATGATAATGACGTCGTCACCGTCAAGGATGACGGACGTGGTATGCCTACAGAGATCCATCCCAAGACCGGCGTATCCACTGTTGAAACGATCTTCACCGTTTTACACGCGGGTGGAAAATTCGGCGGCGGAGCCTATAAGGTATCCGGTGGTCTGCACGGCGTCGGTGCTTCCGTCGTCAATGCGTTGTCGCAATGGCTGGAAGTTACGATCCATAAAAACGGAAAAGTCTATTTCATCCGTTTTAAGGATGGCGGAAAAGTCGACCAGCCATTAAAAGAGATCGGTACCTGTGATGTGAATGAGACTGGTTCAACAGTACGTTTCAAAGCAGATCCGGAGATCTTTAAAGAAGGAACGGTCTATGACTACGAGATTCTTTACAACCGAATCCGGCAGATGGCTTTCTTGAATAAAGGCATCACTTTCCTGTTCAACTGGGAAAAGGAAGATGAAAAGAATGGTTCCCATACGTTCTGTTATGAAGGTGGGATCAAGGAATATGTGGAATTTCTGGATGAAGGAGAAACAAAACTTTTTGAAGATGTTTTATATTGTGACGGTGCGGATGATGAGACACAGATCGCAGTAGAAGTATCGTTGCGATACAACACCAACTATACGGAAAAAGTCTATTCCTTCTGTAACAACATCTTTACGCCGGATGGCGGTATGCATATGGATGGATTCAGACAGACACTGTCCAGAGTCATCAACAGCTACGCCAGAGACAACAATCAGATCAAGAAGGACGATCCCAATCTTTCGATCGATGACCTCAGGGAAGGCCTTACGGCGATCATCTCTGTCAAACATCCCGACCCCCAATATGAAGGACAGACAAAAGGTAAATTAGGTAACGCCGAAGTCCGTCCGGTCGTAAATAAGATATTCGGTGATTTCCTGAAACGTTATCTTCTGGAAAATCCGGATGTTGCCAAGATCATCATTGAAAAGGCAAAATCCGCATCCGAGGCAAGACTCGCTGCGCAGAACCGCCGGCGGAATTACCCTCGACGATGTAGATCTCACAGATCGACGCATCTCTTGAAGCACAGTCTTTCAGTTTTGT
>CADBND010000107.1 GCA_902795875.1 uncultured Erysipelotrichaceae bacterium | reverse complement strand
CGCCGAAAAAATAATAGAAGCCTTGGATTATCTTAAAAAGGAGCAATATTCTCCTAAGAAAAATGTTTCGCAGATGGTAGTATTGACGGCCAGAGTAGATGATATTTCGCGAAGCATCCCTTTTGTGGAGGCTTATATGCCTTTTATTGAAAGGATTCTTTTGTGTTGTCCTGACAAAGTTGCGGAAGAAATGAAGAATATTAGTACAAAGAGGGTGAAGATAGAAGTCTTTACGGACAGTGAGATTCTTGAAGGCAGAGAACTTCCCAAGGATCACAGTACAAGAAATTTTCTTCTCAGACGTTTGGCAATGAAGAGTTCGAAGATAGATGAGGTCTTTATCATGAGTGATGATGATTACAGACCGCTCAGAACCGTCGATTTGGATTTCTTCGTCGATGATAATTCATATAAGGCTTATTATTGTAATGAATTGAACGAATGGAAGGGTATAGTTGGAAGTCTGACCTCTTACGATCGACTTCACTTTCGAACCAGGGATTTTGTTAACAGGAATCGTTACCCTGCTTATCAGTATTCGAGCCATATGCCCCAGATTATTGACAAAGAATTATACTTAGAAATGCTTGAAGAACATCCCGAGATACAAGATACATCCATCGACGAGTGGTGCAGTTATTTTAATTATGTTCAGGCAAAATATCCGGATTTGATTGAATCGAGACCGTATGTGACAATGTGTTGGCCAGGGCTTCCTTCAGATTGGAGAATGAGAATAAAGCCCACCGAATATGTTTTTGAAAACTTTTACGAGGATTTATACAAAAAGGGAGAGATATTCGAAGGGTTGTCTACCGAATACAATGACAATACTTTGAAAGAAAACCTTGAGAAGATAGACAGGATTACAAAACAAAACAATCAATATTTTGAATGGGCCAAAGTTTATAAAAAGTATTGCGATAAAGTAAAAAAAGACAAATTGGAAATCCCCTCATTTGGCATATATTGCACTGACGATGGAATAAGAATCGGAGTACCGGAAGAGGTGGAACTTCCGGCGGAGGCCGTTATACATATTCCATTTTTATTCAAGGGTGATAAAGAAGGATTATCACTTCAGCTTGCTATATCCAACAATAAAGGCATCATCATGAAAACACAGATAATGCAGCTTGTATTGGATGATTTAAAATTGGTTAATTACAACTTTGATGTAGTACTAAGATGCGGCGAGATTGGTACCAGGAAGGGTAATTATCAAATGACAATTCGCATTGATGACGGCAAGGATACTGTGGAAAGAGCAGTTCCGTTAAAACTGGTTTAAGGCAGTACGTATCGGAAATTCGGTGAAACTTTGGAACAAGAGAAAACTATGAGTACAGAAGGATTAAAAGAATTATCTTTTTCGGATATTTATGAATGTGTTGTTAATGAAGCTGATTCATTAAGAGTAAAAAAGGCAGAGTTTAAAACGCGTCCTTTAGAGGAAAGGAAACTCAAAAATAAGATTATCCGGGTTGAAGACATATTGGATGAAGACAATGAGGTTTTTGTCACCAATTTATACTATAAGATTCTGGGTAGAGAACCTGACAAGTCCGGCTTTGACAATCAGATAAAGAAACTCGAAGAGAATCTTTGTACCAAAGAAGATTTGATATATGCTTACTGGCAATCCGAAGAAGGCAGGAAAAAGAATATTGAAGTGGTAGGCTTTTCAAAGAATTACAATGAAGACAGAGGATTCAGATCCAAACTAAAGAGGATTCCTTTACTTGGAAGACTGTTTTCGGGGGATGAAAAAAAATGAGATATATTCAAATGCATCATACTGTTACCAATCATGATGCAATCGGGAATGACATAGAGATTATGAGCAAAATACTTAACGAAGAGAATGAGTGCTATGTATTTGCAATTAATCAGGTTAATGAAAAAGTAAAATATATCGATGAAGCAGCTTTAGAAGAAGCACTTAAGGATGAAGATACCGTTCTTATATACCATCACAGTGTGTATTGGGAAAAAAGAAAAAAAAAAATAAAAAATGCAAAATGCAAGGTTGTTTTCAGATATCATAATATTACTCCTCCCGAGTTTTTTAAGGATGAGGATGAGATTAACTATGAAAAATGCGTAAATGGTCTGGAACAGACAAAAAAACTGATTAAGGAATTTCCAGATGCATTTTGGTTATGTGCTTCAACATTTAATTCTATTGATTTGGCTGGAGTTCCAAAAGATAATATCGGAGTTTGCCCTCCTTTTAATAAAATCGAGGAGTGGTCTAAGAAAAAGCCTGATGATTCAATCCTATCGGAATTAAATAACAATGGGTGTATCAATATACTTTTTGTTGGTAGGGTGGTTCCAAACAAAGGTCATCTGATGATGCTCGAAATACTTAGGTATTATAAGGCTTATTATGATGATAATATTCACCTTAACATAATAGGCAAATTTGATGACAATTTGATTAAATACAATGCTTTGGTACGCCAGAAAATCGAAGAATACGATTTGTCTGACAATATCGAATTTGTCGGGGAAGTTACAGACGAAACCTTGCTGGCATATTACAAAGGCAGTGATTTGCTGCTCGTTTGCAGT
>CADBND010000106.1 GCA_902795875.1 uncultured Erysipelotrichaceae bacterium | reverse complement strand
CGACTTCCAGACCCATCTGGATGTATTCGGCATAAGAAGCGTTGGTACCTGTGAACGGTAAGCTGACAGCGATATGGTAATCACCATTCGCATCTGCTGCCGTCTCTGCTGCCGGTGCATCACCGCCGCCTTCGTTACCGCCGCCGTTATTGGAACAGCCGGCCATAGCGAAGATCATCAGAAACACAAGCAATAAACTCAATAATTTTTTCATGATTTTCTCCTTTTCTTATTTCAGCGAACGATTCGCTTATTTACTATTTTCTGGTCTTATAACGAAGTGTGCAGCATTCACATCCCTGTGCCAGGGAACCCTCCAGTTCGAAATCGAGTCCGACACCTTCCGCAATACCGCGATCACCTTCCATGGCGATATCACACATCAAAGCGAGTTCTTCATCGCTCATGCCCATCTTCTGCCATGCCTTCAGCAAGGCACAATAGTTCAATGTCACGACCGCTTCCTCTTCATTGGCGCTGACAAGTTTCTTCTCAAAGGTATCCGACTGTGCCTTTCCGGTAAAATATTCGGCATACATCTTCGCATTGACAGTTTTATCACCGAAACCTTCTTTTTCCTTCTCGCCACTCTCTACACCGATCTTATGGATCGCTGTCCGCATGATCGGTTCAAGGTCGATGCCCTGCCGCTTGGCCTCCAGATAAAAACCTGCCGCCCATTTGCCTCGGTGTTCGATCGCCGCTCTTCTGACATTCACAAACGGATCATCTGTAACGTGCGCTTCGTTTTTCACTTTACTCATTATTGTCTGCTCCTAGCATTTCTGTTTTAATTATAATCCATTACATTTCTTTTTAACACAAGTATCCTCTCTGTATTCCTAGACACATCATGCTAATATGTAACTGTGAGAAAAGAGAGATCATTCTATATCTATGCGATCATTTCCTGCTGCCTTCTGGCCTGTGCCACGATCGGTGTTCCCAATGCCTACGGGCTTTTCTATGAACCTCTCTCTCAGAATCTGAACATAGGCAAGGCAAGCGCAACGCTGCACGTCTCCATCGCCGGACTGGTGACCGGTTTTTCTTCACCTCTGGTCGTAAAAGCATTGAAAAAGATCCCCTACCGTATCGTCATGATCACCGGTATCCTTCTTTTATGCATATCCGGCCTGGTCGTATCTTCCGCAAAAAATATCGCTCTTGTAAACATAATGGGCGTTCTCAGAGGGTTGGGCTTGGCATGTACATCCAACGTCATCATAACCATGCTGACGGGGAACTGGTTCAAAGCCCGCCGCGGTACGATATCAGGACTCATCATGAGTTTCTCCGGCATCATGGGCTCCATCCTCACGCCGCTTGTTGCTTCATTGCTTGAAGAATACGGATTCCGTTTCGCCTACTTATTCTGTGCAGCCGCCATCCTTGTCCTCTCCATTCCGGCCATCCTTCTTCCGCTTCATCCGGAAGACATTTCCCTAAAACCATACGGATACGATCAGGATGAGACGACCGTCAAAGACAGCTATAAAGGACGCTACAAGCTCTCCTTCTTCAACCGGATCTTTATCCTGTTGGTCTGCGTTTCTTTCCTGGTCATCTGTGTCACGACACTGACATCCTATCTTCCCAGCTATGTGCAGTCTCTTGGACAAAGCGCAAAGAACGCCGCTTCGCTTCTTTCCGCATCGATGGTAGGAAATGTCCTGTTTAAATTCCTGATCGGTCTGTGCATTGACCGGAAAGGTGTCGTCTTTTCCTTTGTCCTGTTTATGTTTATCGCCCTGATCGGATTGATCACGATCACCTTCTTTCCGATCAGTTCAACGATCCTCTTTGTTTCCGGTGTCCTTTATGGTGCCTGTTACGCTGTAAACAAAGTAGCGATCCCCTTGATCGTAAGGATCTATTATGGTGACGAAAAATACGGGGAAGCCTATTCCACCCTTTCCCTTTGCGAAAACATCGCCCGTTCGACCATCATCACCTCCATCGGATTCATCTACGATCTTTCCGGTACCTATCTCTACTGTTTCCTGATCGCTCTTTTCGCCTGCGTGGCATCATCCCTTCTGATCATCTATCAGCAGAAAAAAAGATGAGTCATAAAGTGTCATTATGATCATGTATCACATAGATGGCCGCAGAACCTATCCTTCTTTGATCTGATACGATTCCTCGTCAAAGTCTACATCGAGCCGCACGCTTCCTGCATCATTGGTCCAGACGATGGACATCTTCGGTCCTTCGCATTCCACCTTGATATCCGCATCTTCCGTAAATACCGGACAGGTATTCCGGAAACGCAGCAGTTCTAATTGTTTCTTCACCACATCCTTTTCCAGCAGAGCTTTCGCATTCTCAAGAGAAAGATTGGTCCTGTTGATCTCTTTGTGTCCGCCTACACCGGCTCTTGCCATCGCCTCGTAGTCGTTGCTTCCCGCAAACAGATCGAGATACCAGATCTGCGGTTTGCCCGGCATGAATAACTGTATCGCCCTGGCCATCTCCATACGCCGATCGCTTTCCCCAAGAGCGGAATAATACGTCGCGTTGACCTGATAGTATACGTTCTTCGCACCATGGAGATCCTTAACGTAACCGCCCCGTGAAACGACCGCATTGATCAGATTCTGTATGTCTTCTTCCGGCAAGAGACCCTTTAGATCGAGAAGCGGGATCCCATCGTGACATCCCAGCATATTTACGGTGGAGATCTTCTTTGAAACGATCTCATCCGCCCACTTCTTGAGATAGACACCGCTCTTTCTTAAGAAAGCATCGATCATCAGACCCGGCAGGAAGAAATCGTACACCATGTACCCCTTGTCTGCCAAAAGCTTGTATGTCTTCTCGCCATAGGAAGCATGGATCTCCGGAAGCAATGTCAATCCATATTCTGAGGCGATGTCTTCGATCTTCTGTAAGAGATCCCAGGTACCCGGATCATTCAGGAAGTTTCTTTCACCAACCTCCTTTGGCGCATAAGCGAACGCATCAAGCCTCACGATCGCCACACCATAATCGGACAATCTCTTCAAAGTATCGCGATAATAATCCCAGACCAGCGGAGACTTGATATTGAGATCCATCTGGCCAAGATAGGAACGGTGCGCATTGAGATACTCCCTGATCTTATCGGAATACCTGGACCATCTTCCCAGGTCAAGTTCCTTCATATCTTTCTTTTCATCGATCGCTTCGTTCACGATCTTCGCGATCGCCACAGCCGTCTCATATTGTAAGCCTTCTTCTTTCACCAGCTGCAAAGGATCGACCTTGTTGTAGATGACTTCCTGATAGAAAGTGTTCCAGTAAGGCACATCCTTTCCATCCGGAAAACGCACCATCAGGATAGGCAAGCCCGGCTTGCGGAAAAACATATCCTTGATGTATTCCTGATCGGGAACGATATAGCCTTCCTCATTCATCTTTCCGCAGCCATCCCAGAAGCGGTTCCAGTCGATGAAGAAATCACGGTATTTGGAATCCTCACCGTTTTTTATGATGTCCTGGAATTGCGGAGACAATACGGAAATGTGATTCAATATAAAATCCATCATCAGGTCGATATTAAGGTCATGAAGTTCTTCGATATCCTTGGGATCGCCATACTTCTCCGAGATCCCATAATCGATCAAAGAGAAGCCTCTGTCCAGATCGGTATTGAAGATACTTGGCAAAATATAAAAGGAACGGAACACGTCCTTGAATTCTTCTCTTTTCAGAAGCGACAGGATGTCGGAAAGTCTTCCTCCGACCGAATCGGGATAGGCATTGAGCAATGTCCCGATACTCATCTTTTTCTTTTCCATCTTTTCTCCTTAACAAGCGGGACGCAGCAGTTCGCCCGCCTTGGACAATATGATCGCCGCATGATCAGCCCGACTATCCAGCTCCATCTGTTCGATCTCCAGTACCATCGTCGTGAAAGCCGAATCGGTCTTGCCATCCCGTGCACGCAGGCGGCGATGTTCTCTCGTCTCTTCCGGCGTGGAATTGAGAAGGATCGGGATATCGATCCCCTGCAGATTCTCATTTCCGCCATGTGTCCACTCGATGATCAATACATCGGTATCGGAAAGATCGACCTCTTCGTAATAACGGACATCCTCACTTCTGCCCATCCTCTTTAGGAAGATCCTTTCTTTTCCGTTTTTGAACTGTTCAAAGATCGCATTGATCTCATCGTAATCCTGTTCCTTCCCGGTACCCAGATATTCCTGTAAAGCCTTCCTGCCGTAAACCTGATAAGCCTCCAGCCAGGGATACTCTTCTTTCATCTTCGGATCGGGATCGCTCTCTTTTTTCCAGAGCTCCTCCAGGATCTGCCTGCTTTCTTCATTATAGTTTCCTGAAGCGACCAGTCCTTTCAAAGCATTGCTCCGGAAGATCGCTGCTCTTTCCGCATCGTTATACATAGGGATACGGAAAGGATAATTGTCACCGGATACCACATAGGCCTTCACACCGCTTTCTTCCAGATAATAAGCCAGTAAGGAAGCGATCTCGCTTTTTCCGACACCGGAACCGCCGAACACGGAAACGATCGCCTTGTTACTGCCCAGTTCCCTGAGCATCTTCACCATGACAGGAAAGATCTTCTGTGCCTTTTTCTCATGTTCCTCGCCGATCACGATCTTATCACCGGGCATATCGCCATGAGGCATATCCTCTCTCAAAGAAGGTGCTTCCCAGTTCAACAGATCCAGTCCATTCAGTCTTTCTTTCAACATCATTCAGCCTCCAATACATATTTGCGCAGATATGCGGCAAGTTCTCTGCCTATGCGGGCATCCGTCTTGACAGAAGGATGTCCGGCAACACCGTAACCCTCGATCATCATATTGATCGGAATATATGCGAAGCAGCAGATCCTCTTATCTCCTGTTTCTTCTTTCAATTCATTCACGGCATCATGTATATGATGATAGAGATAACGATCCATCAACCACAGTGTACAACAGATGAAAGTATTCAGTCCATTGGTCTTCCTGACTTGTTTCACAAGTTCTTTGTAAAGGATAATAAACCAGTTTTCCATATCCTCGACCTTTCTTGATCACTGTAAAACAGATCAACATATAATCATTCGTCCCGAGGTTCAGCACATCGGCGTTATTATCTTACTTCTCTCTATAGAGCCTGTCGGTAAAAAGAATATCTAAGCATGACAACGATCCCGACCTGCTGTTTACATCCCTACGAGCGTATGGATAATCTTGAAGGCAGAGACGACTACATCGATCTGTGCTGTGGCTGGCTCAGAAAACCGCTTTAAAATAATCTCCATTTCTTTCGGAAGGATCCCTGAATGGAGATCCTTCTTTTTTTCATCCTCTCCCCTTATGATCAAAGATCGCCGGTTTATGCTAAAATGCAATTGACGGAGGAATGCTTATGGCAACGATGCAGGCACTTCTTGAAAAAGACAAGGAACGCTTCTTGAATAATATGGCGGCCGCAAAATCATCAAACGAAGCGGTACGCACACTTGAACAACAGCTGAGCAGACTTCTCACTGCCTACAACGAAGAAGAGGAAAGTGAAGAAGTCAAGAATACAGCCATGTTTCTGATGGAAACTCTTTCTTCATCTGCCGGACTTCTCGACTGTGACGGGGAATCCGTGATCTGGTCAAGGTCACAATACCGTGAAGGCATCTCAAAGCCGAAGAAATCGGCCTGGTCCATCATCTTCTTCATCCTTGGCCTGCTGGCTCTCATAGCAGCAGCAGGCATCCTCATCTATCTGACCGATGCCATCCCGCCAAGTGATGAAATGATCATTGGACTCTGTGTTGCCCTTGTTTCCGGCATCTTCCTTTTCCTCTCCGGAAAACTCTCCGCCAAGAAAAAGGAAGAAAATGAACGGGAACTCTATGCCGAGACCATACCCGATCCCGAAAAGACCTATCATGTCTTACTCAACAGTGCCCTCACAGCTGACAGGATATTGGAACAGATCCGGAATAAAGAACTTCTGAAACAGAAAAAATCTCTTCTGGAAGAAAAGGAAGAACTCAAAAAAGAAGATCTCGCTTTACTTTCCGACCTTCTTGAATCCGCCTATGGCGAAGCTGAAAACGAATACGCAAAACAGGTGATCTCCGAAGTCCGCTTCTATCTGCATAAGAAAAAGATCGAAGTCGTCGACT